>JAITJX010000204.1 GCA_031278765.1 Tannerella sp.
TTTCTATATAGAAATTTTGAATTGCTTGAGCCGTATGATGCGAAAGTATCATGTACGGTTCTTAGAGGGGAAAGCTCCCGCAAGGGAGCCGACCTACTCGACAAAGAGTATTACGACAAGCTCAAAGCCGTGCATGATTTGGTCAAGGATGCGAAGAAAGTCCGGGATGCTATCCTGATTGTCGGCGAAATCGGCGACGTCTATGTGAACGCATACGGCAAAATGCTTGCCGACCCGAATTTCCGGTACGAGGAACTGATAGCGATAGCCAACGGCTATACGATACTGCTTCAGGAAAGCGCCGACATGATTCTGGAACTCAAGGATGTGGTAAACATGAACGGTCTTTCCATGACCGACCACGAACGGATGGACATTATCAACTACGTCTATGACCGGTTGAAAAAACACCGGAATCTGGTGAGTTACTACACACGCAAAAACATCTCCATTTCTTACCTCCGGGCAAAGAAGGCGGGCGAAACCGACCGTGTGGTAGCCCTTTACGGAAATGCGGAAGAAAGATACTGGTAACAGGTCGATTACGAATTAAAAATCACGAATTACGAATGATACTGTTAGCAATAGATTTTGACAACCTGCATCAGATACTCCGCGACCTGTACACGGATATGATGCCGCTTTGCAGTAACATGGCAGGCATTGCCAAAGGAATTGCCGGACTGGGGGCGCTGTTTTACGTCGCCTCGCGTGTCTGGCAGTCCCTCGCCCGCGCCGAACTCATCGACGTGTACCCGCTGCTGCGGCCCTTTGCCATCGGGCTTTGCATCATGTTCTTCCCCACCTTTGTCCTGGGGACGATTAATGCCGTGATGTCGCCCGTTGTAAAGGGTTGCGGACAGATGCTGGAAACGCAGACCTTTGATATGAACAAATACCGGGAGCAAAAGGACAAACTTGAATATGAAGCCATGATGCGTAATCCCGAAACAGCCTGTCTTGTCAATCACGAGGAATTTGACAAAAGGCTGGACGAACTCGGCTGGTCGCCTTCCGATATGGTAACTATGGCGGGCATGTGGGTAGAGCGCGGCATATACGATATGAAAAAAACAAAAACAAACATCGGTCAGATATTCGTTAATTTACAATAATGGGCAAATCTTCGAGTTGCAATTCTTTCAGAAAATCAAAACAGAGTTTATTTTTCTTTTCTTTGAGAACATCGGCTTGTTGGCTTTGAAATTCCCATATCCGAAGATACTCTGGATTTATTAGTGCTTTGATAACCTCATCCTTGTAATAATCTTCCATAAAACCACTACCATAATCAAGATAATCAGAAACAACTTCTGGAATATTAAAATCGTCTGTACTGATATTTACACCCTCTTTGCGAATGTTCGTAACGTCAAGAAATAAGTTATAATCTCGTAAAAATGTTTCTACATTTTTTCCTGCAAAATTATCTCTATCTGAATAACTGACTTCCCAATATCTGACCGTTGGCGAAGAAAACGGCGAAGTCGAAATACAATTATGCTTTTCATAATATTTGCTATCTCCATTGATTTTTGGCTTATAACCGTAAGTGAAACGAACTTGTTCGATTGTGCCTTGAAGTGGTGTTAATTTAAAACCTAAGTTGACCTCTTTTAATCCACCAATATAATCGTAATACTCTTTGTCAATGCGAGCCAATTCAATTTTTACATACTTGTCCAAAGAATTTTCAGCCAAATATTGTTTCCAATAATTCAGTACCGAATCTGCCTTTGGTAAATATTTTCCGTACTCACTTTCCCATTCTTTTTCCCATTTTTCGTGTAATGGTTCCCAATAGGTTGTGTCCTGCAAGAATTTGACATACTTGAATAGCTTGCGATAAGTAATATCATTGTAAGTTGCTTTTTTTATGTCGCTCATATCATCAACTTCTTTTCTAATATGTTCATAAAAATCAGCAAATAACGTGTCGTTTTTTATGGCTTTTGACAATTCATCAGTATTCAGTTTTTCAAAAACAGGTTTATTTGAAATTTTATTGCAACTACCTAATGCAAAAGCGATTAATAAAATCAATAAGAACGATTTTTTCATTACAATCTCCATTTATTTTTTGCGTTTGAAAACAAAGTCAATTTCTGCCGTCCTTACGTTCGGCTGAAGACCTGAAACGTATTCTTCGTTGCCGTAATTAGGGTGTACGGTTTCGGTTTTTTCATAAATACCAACCAATTCCCAACCATCTTTTCCAAACATATTTAATGCTTCATCAGACACATCAAATTTGTTGGCTTGAAATTTTGCTCTTGTTTCCTGCTCTTCACCTTTGACAGAAACAATCTTGTACTCCCATTTTGAAGTACATGAAAAAGACATAAGTCCCACTCCTGCTATTAAAAGTAACTTCTTCATACGCTTATTTTATTTTTATTTTTAATTCATCAATTTCATTTTTTACATTAATATACACTCGTCTTAATCGATTTACTGTTAGTTTGTTAGTCCGCTGCACAAAACCTCCGGCATCTGATCCTTGCCTGCAACGTCGTTTTTTCGAGCGACTATTGTCATTTCCTCATTTTTGCTTATTCTTGCCATTTTACTATTTACTTAAGATTGCGGTGTAATGATAATACATTGCTTTCTATCTCTGCTTTGAGGCCGTCAAGCAATAACGATTGCTTCGGCGATGCTTTCGGGGCCTTCTTTGCCGTGGGAGTTGGAGTAGCGGGCGTAGATGTTGGCCTGTTTGGCGAGCTGTTCGAGCGGAAATTCGACGACGTGGTGGCA
>JAITJX010000001.1 GCA_031278765.1 Tannerella sp.
ATGCCGGAAGTTTTGCGCTGGGTTCTGGGGCAGGGGCATACGGTGAAGGTACTGGGGCCTGTGGAATTGGTAGAGCAGGTGAAGACGGAGGCGGAGAGAGTGAGGGGGATGTACGAAAACTAAGAAAAATATTTTTAATCCGACATTAGGTGTCGGCCTTGATGCAATAAAATCATCGCAAAGGGGAAAGTTTTTTAAGGAGGAATTGAAATGATCGACAATTACAAAGCACGGAGAGAAGAAGTCTTGCGGATTTACGAGGAATATCTTCCCTTCAAAGAGAAATATAAGGATACTATCTCCCTGGAAACACTCGAAAACCGCGCTAAGAACATTCGGGATGGAAAATTCTATCTTATGGTTGCCGGTGAAGCGAAAAGCGGTAAATCCACATTCATCAACGCTTATCTTGGTACGGAAATTCTGCCTATGGATGTACAGCAATGCACGAGCGCACTTATCGAAATCAATCATGGGGACGAAAAGTCGCTTGAAGCTGTCTACGCCGATGGCCGCCGTGAAATTAAAAACGGCGATGAAGAAATTAAAAATTTTCTTAAAGAACACGCCGCTTTAAATGATAATTATCGAAAAATACCCGTTACCACGATTAACAATGGACTGCTCATTAAATCCAAAGGTGATACCAAATCAAGCGACATCGAAGACCTTATTGAAGGGGTAAAAGACGATAACACCTATAATCTGGACTCGCAAGAATACGAGCGGCTTATACGAGATTATATCAACGACAAAAAAAATTCGTGGTGCGATATAGTTACCGAAATGAAAATTTCATATCCACTTTTCAAAGATATGCAGGACACAACAATAATTGACAGTCCCGGCATTAACGCATCGGGAATGGTTGGTGATATAACGGAAAAGCATCTCAAAAAAGCCGATGCCCTTATTCTGGTAAAATCTTTAGTCGGACAAGCGATTGAATCGAAAGCATTCAAGAATTTTCTTTCTTCAAGTGCGCGAGATCGGTTCGAAGGGTCGTTATTATTGATTCTTTCCGGAAAAGTGGCGCATACACCAGAAGATGTAGATAAGCTTGAAAAGCAATCAAAAGATATGTTCAGGGGATCAATAGACGAAAGGAAGATTACCTCTGTTGACAGTAAATTACAGTTGTTTTGGAATATTTGCAAAGAAAAAAACGAAGAAGAAATAGATGACTTTCTTGACAAAGCCGGTTTTGATGCTGCCGAAAACCGCTGGTATAAAAAATCAAAAAAGGATCGAATTTTTTTTCTTGATCTTCTTGCAAAAGACTCTAACTTTGGTCAGCTTAATCAAATGCTGGAAGAATTTGGCAGGACCGCGAAAAATAAGCAGCTTTATGATTTTCTAAGCCTTATCGGGCAGAGTTACGAGATAATTATCAAAATACTTGAAGAACGCCTTGATTTGTTGAATAAATCAGCAGAAAATCCGAAAACATTGAAACTTGAAATTGAAAAAAAGATAGACGAAATTAATAACATACAACTTAAAATGAATCAGGGAATTAAAGAAATAAGGTCCAATTATATTAGTAGTGAGGCGAACCGGATAAAACAAAAAGCAGATGCTGATTTTGAGCTTTATAGACAAGAGGTTTCAGAGGTCGACACCGTGGATGGCTTGAAAAAAAAAGCGTTCGCGGGACAAGAAAAGTTTAATTTGTTTCGTGAAGAGATGCAAAAACAGATAATAAATGAGTGCAATAAAAAACTTGTTGCATTTTCAGAAGCAACAAGTATTCCCTTCGAGTCACTTGCGCCGGTATTCACGGAGGAGGCTATTCTAAGAATAGAAGAGGACACAAAAAAAACTGCAACCGTAGACATGGATGTCTATGATGAAATTTTCTGTTTTTTATATAAATCGGAAACAAGGCCGGTTTATTCTGAAGATAAACATATAGAGACTTTTCAGAAGGCAATCGTCAAAAATCTTGAAAACACGAAAACCCAAATGATAACTACACTCTACGGTGATACAACAAAAATAACCAGCGCGTATGGTCAGGAGTTGGCAAAAAACGCCAAACAGAAACAAGAAGAATATAGCGAATTCCAACTACGCCTCAAAAAAGCTGAAGATGTACAAAAAGCAAAAGAAACAGTAAAAAAAGATTTAGATGGTATTACTGGTATCAAAAAACAAATAAATGAACTTAAGGGAGGAATTGAAAATGTCATTGGCAAATGAGTATCTGCCGCCGTTAATTGAAAAAACTTTTTCCGAGATGCGTGCCCGCATTACGGAGATTGAACGGGAAGCGGGCGACAGGGAACGGATCGCCACGGCAATATGTGATTATGTAAGCGCATTCATCGCGGCGGAAAGTAAATCGCTTGCTTCTTCGCTTTATACAAAGCTGTCGGAGGAAACGTTGGGGAAAGAACCGTTTATTACGGCGCGGAACCAAAACAAATTCTACGAAAAAGATATTTGGGCCATGATTTTTGATAAATATTCTTTTGCTATCCAGGAGAAAATTGATTACAAACAAGTAAACGAAAATATCGACGCTCTGCCTGTTCCGCTGGGTGCGGCTTCTTTTGGCATTATTCTGTCCATCGCGCTGTCAAAAGCAATTATTATACCCATTGCGTTGATTGTCGCCGGCGGGCTTTACTACTTTATCAGGGAAAACAAGAAAACGGCAAACACGGATAATTTTGTATTCGCCATTGATTCTTATCTGGAATCAATAAAGAGCGGTTTAATGGTATGGTTTGAACATATCGAAAACTTTTACCACGAGCAGGTCGAGGAAGTAAAAGTCTCGTTAAAGGAGTAACACATGGCTGATGAAATAGCGATTCCCGCTGAAAAACTTCCCCAATTTAACGAAGATACCGCCCTCATCTGCGGCAATATGCAGAAATTCTTAACCGAAATTTATCCGTATTCGATTCCCGCCGCTGTTTCTCCCGAGCAGTTAGAGCCTCATTCTGAAACCTTGCTTAAAGCGGTCAAGTTTTTCAAGATTGAGAGCTGCATGATAGAAGACAGTGACAATATTTTTGAATATCTTAATACCTGCATTCAGAAATATTTGGCCGCCGCATACAATATAAATGTCCCGCTTGTTTTTGGTGTCACAAGTCTGGCAAAAAAAACGCATCTTGTGATTGGCATTGAACCGATTGCAGAAATGGATGAAAACCAAGAAGCAATCAAAAAGATTGTTCAGGGTTTATTGCCGGATATAAAACTTTCCGACTATCGATTTGAAAGTGGAGGCAGGGAAAAACTTGGTATTATTTCCGGAAACCCTTCGTACACGATAGACGACAAGCCGCAGATGTTTGATTATTCGGCATTGATGCGCGGTCTGAATGGGCAGGATTACACGCTTTTGGTTATGGCAAAGCCCGTATCCCCACTGGTGGTTCAACAAAAAATAGCTGGATTAACCGGTGCAAAAGACGAATGCCTTGCCGTAAGCAAGCGTAATGTTTCTTTACAGCAAAGTTTGGCGCACGGTGAGGGAACAACAGAAGGTACAACAACGACCGAAACAAAAACGCATAGTATAAATGCATCGGTATTTGGCATGTATGGGCTTGGAGGAGGAGGGGGTGGAGGTGCGAGTTTCGGCTATGGATACCAATGGGGTGAAAGTAATAGCTATAGTTTTAGTAAAAATATTAACGACACCATTACAAACGGGAAATCTCTGAGCCTTGAAATTCAGAACGGCTTTGCGCTTGACCTTGTTAAACGTATAGACGCCGCAATCGGACGGTTGCAAAAGGGGCTTAATACCGGTTTTTGGCAAACCGCCGTCTGTTATTCGGCTGAAACAGACATTGCCTTAAAAATAATGGAAGGCTGTTTATACAGTGAAATCGCAAAGGCGGATACTCTTTCCCTGCCGCCGCGCATATTTGATGTTTCAAAGCCCGATCTGAAAGAGAACCAAGCCCTGCTCATTCCGAAGAATATTTTTGACATGGAAAAACAATCGGAGCCGGGTCTTTGCTCTTATGCAAATTCGGAAGAGCTGTCGCTCTTATTCGCCCTGCCTGACAAGAATGTTCCCGGTTACGAATTGCGTACAGGCAAGCGTTATCCTGTTTCTTTCGCCGGTCAAGATAATAAAGACAAGGAAGACAAGGAAGCAGGTGTTGTTCTTGGTAACATTTGTGACGCAAGCAACAAACTTGACAATATCAATTTTACAATTTCTGAGAACGATTTGAATAAGCACACGTTTGTTTGTGGAATAACCGGAAGCGGTAAGACCAACACGGTTAAATATATTCTTTCAAACATCAGGAAGCCATTTTGGGTCATTGAATGTGCAAAAAAAGAATACCGTTCTTTGAAACTTGGCAATGATAAAATGCCCGAAGTATATACTTTGGGCATACCGGAAGTACATTCTTTGTCGTTAAACCCATTTTATATTTTGCCCGGAATCAGTCCCCAAATGCATATTGACTACCTAAAAGACCTGTTTAACGCTTCGTTTTCGTTTTACGGTCCTATGCCCTACATCCTTGAAAAATGTCTCCACGCTATTTACACAAAGCGGGGTTGGAATTTAAGTTTAGGCTTTCACCCGTATTTGGCAAACACTAAAAGTCTTCTTAGCCGCTATGACTCGGAATATATGAAGGAACGTTATGGGCGGCCAGAGCACAAATTTCTTTTTCCGACCATGACGGATTTAAAGAGCGAAATCGAAACCTATGTGAAAAATATGGGCTATGAAGGCGAAGTAAAAGACAATATAAAAACCGCGATACTTGCGAGGCTTGAATCCCTTTGTGTTGGCGCTAAAGGCTTTATGCTCAACACAAGCGATTTTCCTGATTTCTCAGGTCTGACAGGCCGTAATGTGATTTTTGAACTGGAAGGGCTTGCTGATGACGCTGACAAAGCCTTTTCCGTCGGCCTTCTTGTCATCTATCTGACCGAACACCGGATGATCGAAAAGGAACAAACGCAAAGTGGCAGAACGGAATTACGGCATCTTTTGGTTATTGAGGAAGCGCACCGTCTCCTGAAAAATATTTCAACTGAAAAAACAAGCGAAGATGTAGGCAATCCAAAAGGCAAGGCAATAGAGCATTTTACCAATATGATTGCCGAGATGCGCTCCTATGGGCAGGGCGTTCTTATTGCGGAACAGATACCGACAAAAATCGCGCCCGACGTAATAAAAAATGCGTCTAACAAAATTATTCACCGAATAGTTTCGCGGGACGACCAGCTTGTGATTGCCAATATGATAGGCATGAATGATGAAGACGCCGTTTTTCTCGGAGACCAGATAACCGGACGCGCGCTCTGCCACACCGAAGGAATGCGGCTGCCAATCTCCGTTGCTATACCGGAAGTCGTGGGACGTACCGCACGAAAAGACGGCGATTTGCGGGAAAAGGATATGGCACAAAACGAGCGTCTTGTCATAAAAAGCATGGTTTATCCCTGCCTCCTGAATTCTCGACACGGTATTGAGCATGAAATCCCAAAACTTATCAATACTGTTTTTACTCTTGATTTTAACAATGCAAAAACCGCTCTGGAAAGCATTGTGGAAGATGCGGAAAAATCGATAAGAAGTCTGGAACCGGCATTCTTTTCCATGAATGGAACAAAAGAGGTGGTCTGCACGATTCTTTCCGAACTTGTTGTGAAATATTTATTCTCCGGTGTTTACCAGAGAAATGAATTGCCAGAAAACACGTTTCTTGCTATTAAGGAAGCCTTGGGAAAACCGTTTGCCCATCAGGTAAATGATTTAATGGCATTATTTGACAAGCTGGACAGCAAGGAAGATATAATGCCTAACGCGGTTACAGAACTTGCTCTCGGTTACCACAGGGAACGGAAAAAAAACCTTGATGATCACAAGCTGGTTAAATCGTATTTTTATGCTGTCTCCGATAAGGTTATCGACAAAATTGTCAATAAAATTAAGAGCCGGATCGGAGGAGAATGATAATGAATATTGAAACCAAGCCGCCGCAGGAATTCAAACCAGTTGAAATTCGTGAATTTAAAGGTAATTTTGAATCCGATGAGATCGATTACAGGAATGTCCTGAAAGATCAGTTGGGGACGATAAAATCCGAGCCACTTTCTCTATTACGGGCAGAAAATGACAGGTGGCTGGATGAACGGCCGATAAGTATTTCCGTTAGGCCCGATGCGGATACCCTGAAAGAAAGTGCCAAAGAAGACAGGCCCCCTTTGACCGATGAACAAAAGCAACAGATAAAAGAAGAAACCGACTGGTCGGAGGAGATAGTGGACGCCATTGGTTCCTGGGAGGAATACGAGGTTTATAAAAAAGCCGGTTTGGTTGAAGCCGAAATAAACGGGAAAAAATGTTTAATCAGATCTGATATTGACATGAATCAGAAAGATGAATTTGGCAGAACCAATAAGGAACGCATGGAGCAGGGGCTTGCGCCTATCGCAAAAAACGGGGAGACTATAGAGTTGCACCATATAGGACAGAAGCCGGATAGCCCTCTTGCGGAATTAACGACATCGGAGCATCGTGGTAAAGGAAATGATTCAATCCTCCACGATAAAAGCAAGGAATCTGAAATAGACCGGGTCGCGTTCCAAAAAGAAAAAGAGGGACATTGGGAAACACGGGCTGGACAGAATTAAAAGGAGCATGATATGAATGATATTATTACGGTAATGAGCGGGTTAAAAGATTTGGTTTCTCTAAAGGGCGCTTCTAAGGAAACGATAGCCTCATACGAACAACGACTCGGTTTGTCTTTTGCGAAGGATTATACGACGTATCTTGAAAAATACGGCCTAGCTTCCGCCCGACATCTTGAGCTTACCGGTATAACGGATGCGAAACGGCTGGATGTTGTTGATGTTACCCTTGCAGAACGGCAGAGAAACCAGTTGCTCCCGGATATGTATGTCATTGAAGATACCGGCATTGAGGGCATACTCATTTTGCAAAATCAAAAAGGCTCGGTTTTTGAATGGAATAATAGTCAAACAAAGAAAATATACAACTGTTTGGCTGATTATGTGCTATCCCGAGTGAGAGCGTAGGCAACATGAAACCAGCGTTACAGTTTTAGAGCGGATGTAAAAAGGACAGCCGATAATGAACATAGACAGAACGCATAAAGTCGTCAAATGAAACCGCTGCCAAACCGCTGGAGGGGTTTAACTTCTTAAATATTCCAATAATTCGTCCTACCCCTTAATATACAACGCACATTTTATATTTTTTCTATAAAACAGATATATCGTTTATATTTCATACGGTTTTATAGATGTTTCACATACCATTCCTGTTATGACTCATAATAAACCTTACCCCCATGTATCATCCACTTCATGCTCTTTATAATAATATCTATGGAAATTAAGGCGTGAAGGTGTGGGCGTTAGTTGCACACGAGGTATATGATGTTTATTTGATAATTCCACTATTTGACGGAAGTCCTCCGCGTATTGGAGCTTGTTTAAATTGGGTACTTGCGCTACACAAGTTCCGTATTCACGCCACCGGGAGGCGAGAAAAGGCATAAACCT
>JAITJX010000157.1 GCA_031278765.1 Tannerella sp.
GCAGGCGAAGATCAGCAGTTAGACAAGGCTATAGAATTGATATTGCAGGAATTGAAAACAAAACCGGTAAATATTCCCGATAAATTCCCCGCATATCCGAATAAGTCGAAATAAAAAACTTATGGCATAAGCGCATCGGAATCCGGTTAAACGTTATTCATATACAAACGATGAAAATCAAACTGTTTCTTACGTTCGATCACGAACTGCCGCTGGGCGGACTTCGTACCTCTTACCGCAATGCCCTTTTTGAGCCGACTCAAAGGGTGATGGATACGGCGGACAGGTTGGGGGTGAAGGTAACGCTGTTTACCGATATTCTTTGCGCTTACCGTTACCGGGAATGGGATCATGTACAGTTTTACACGCCGTACGTACGACAGCTTCAATATGCCGTTAAGGAAAGGCACGATGTACAGTTGCATATTCATCCTCACTGGCTGACAACCGGATATGCCGGCAACACGTTCCATCCTTCCGCCGATTTTGCTCTGGCGGATTTCAAAGACAATGCGTCATTCGGTGGAATTGAAGGCATTGTCAGGCTGTCGGTCGATCAGCTGAATGAGATCTGTCTCACGATGGACGCATCCTGGCGCTGTGTGGCCTGTCGCGCCGGAGGATATAACATTTATCCTGAGACGGAAATGATTTTTGACGCCCTCTATCGTGCCGGCATCCGCTACGACAGTTCAATGGCGCGGGGGTATTATTTCAAATCGGGACTGTCCGAAGTTGATTTCCGCAAACTTCCGGCAAAATCCAACTGGATTGTTGACCCGTCGAACCTCCATGCAGAGCGCAACGGGGATGGTATTCTGGAGATTCCGATTGCAACCATACCCAAAACGCCGTTCGAACTCCCGACGCGGTTCAAAATGCAAAAATATGTACGCCGGGCAGTGGAAGACAGAGGCCGGATGATTCATCAGGACAACCGGATTGACATGGTTTCGAAAATCAAGATGCTTTTTTCTGCCCGGATGCTGTCGTTCGACAATCATACCCTTTCCCCTGACTATCTCCTGCGCATTTTTCGCCACTGTATCGCCCGGTATAAAAAGGCCGATGAAGTAATGATAAGCGTCATCTCTCACCCAAAAAGCATGGGTGAATATTCCTTTGATCTGATGGAGAAATTTATTTCGGCCATCCAAAAATCATATCCCGACGTGGAGTTTGCGACTTTTTCCCGGCTTCACGGCAGGTAGTTCCCTGTTTTTAGCGCAAAATATATGGGAATTAAAAAACTTATTTGCAAAATACTTCCGGCGCATCAGGTCCCCGTTCTGAGGCAAAAATACCGTCTTTTCCGCCAGAGGCTTCACAGACCGATGTCCGAAGACGACTTCAGGCAGGCGCTCACCCGGCAGTTGCGAGTGAGAAAGGGCGATACGCTGTTTATCCACAGTTCGATAAATTACCTGAATGTAGAGTTTTCCGCCTTCAAGGCGTTGACCATTCTGATTGACCTCGTGGGGGAAGAAGGACTGCTTCTGTTTCCCGCGTGGCATTTCGAAGACAGGGCGGAAGATTACCTGCAGAACGAGGATAATATCTTCGACGTGAAGCGCTCAAAAACGGTGACGGGACTGCTGCCCGAACTGGCGCGAAGGTTCCCGAACGCGCAGCGAAGCGCACACCCGACAACTTCGATCGTGGCGATAGGAAAGAACGCCAAAGAAGTGATTTCCGGTCATGAAACATCCCTCTATCCCTGCGGGAAGTCAAGCCCTTATTACAAAATGCTGAAATACGACGCCAAAATAATCGGGCTGGGAGTCAGTTCAAATTTCCTCTCGTTCGTGCATTGTCCCGAAGATGTGATGGCAAAAGATTTCCCATTTCAGACACGTACCGACCGCACCTTTTCCGGAAAGGTGAAACTGCCGACCGGAGAGTTGATTGCCGTTGAAACGCTGGCTGCCCATAAAAACATCCGGAATAGAAATATACCCGCTTTCCTGAAAAAACACGTGTCGAAAAATATCTTCTCCGCATACCGGATACATGGCAGCGAGTTTTTCATTGCCGACGCAAATGCGCTGTTCGACCAAATGGGCGAATTGGCGAAAAAGAGAATCACAATCTACAATATTTGATTTTGCTCGCCGGAAAGCGCGCCATGCAAACTGCCGTCCAAAGACATATTCCGTTTTGTTAAAGGGCATAAGTGGCAAGTACCCTTATATGTTAATTCTCCCCCCTTACTAAAATATTTTTTCTTTGTGTGTTTGAAGTTAAAAAAATGTACTATCTTTGCATCGTTTTTCAAAAAACATGGTGAGAATAGCTCAGTAGGTTAGAGCATCGGATTGTGGTTCCGAGGGTCGTGGGTTCGAATCCCATTTTTCACCCCAGAAGACAGAACATGCTAAAACTACCTCAATAAAAAAAACGTGTTTTTCGCCTCCGCTACGGACTGTAGACGCAGTCTTCCTGCCGGTCGGCGCTTCTATCTGATGCGCTATGAAATTTATTAAAAAAATCCTGACAAATTAAGATGCGTTTGCCCTGAGTCCGGAACAAAGATTTTTTTTCATTTAAATAAAAATGATTTATCTTTGTCATCGGGAAACAATCAAAAAAAATAACAGTATAAAATTAATAAGTAACTATGAACGAGACAATACTGGAAAAACTGAAGGTATTGGCAGAATCTGCAAAATACGACGTCTCGTGTTCTTCGAGCGGTACGGTGCGCAATAATAAAGCCGGCGGGATTGGAAACACGGTTGGAGGAATGGGGATATGCCACAGTTTTACCGAAGATGGCAGGTGCGTTTCTCTCTTGAAAATCATGCTTACCAACAACTGTATTTACGATTGCGCCTACTGCATCAACCGTAAAAGCAATGATTTGAAACGGGCGACATTCAGCGTGAGCGAACTCGTGGAACTGACCATCGAATTTTATCGTCGCAACTACATCGAAGGATTATTCCTGAGTTCCGGCGTCGTCAGAAATCCTGACTACACGATGGAACGTATGGTGCGCGCAGTGAAAGACCTGCGTACCGTTCACCGTTTTAACGGATATATCCATTTGAAGAGCATTCCGGGTTGCAGTCGGGAATTGGTCAATGAAGGCGGCCTTTATGCAGACCGTATGAGCGTGAATCTCGAAATACCGACAGAACAGCATCTCACATTTCTTGCGCCGGATAAAAACTTTCAAAGCGTTTTCACTCCGATGCGATACATTCAACAAGGCATGTTGCAAAGCATCGAAGAGCGTCGCAAGTTTCGTTATGCGCCGCGTTTTGTTCCTGCCGGCCAGAGCACACAGGTGATTGTAGGCGCAACGCCCGATACCGACAGAGAAATACTTCACGTCTCGTCTGCCCTTTATAAACGTCCGGGCATGAAACGTGTTTATTATTCGGGATACATACCGGTCAATTCATACGACAAGCGATTGCCGGCAATAAAACAAACGCCGCTTGTGCGTGAAAACCGGCTTTATCAGGCCGACTGGCTGATGCGCTTCTATGAGTTTCGAGCCGAAGAGATCGTAGATGACGGCTTTCCGAACCTCGACCTCGAAATAGACCCCAAACTGGCATGGGCGCTACGACATCCCAATTATTATCCCATAGATATTAATACTGCCGATTATCAAACGATTCTGCGCATACCGGGCATTGGCGTTAAGTCGGCAAAATTGATTTTAACCGCCCGACGCTTCGGACGATTGAACGCTGAGCAGCTGAAAAAAACAGGCGTGGTAATGAAAAAGGCGAAATATTTTATCACATGCCGCGAATTACCCATGAGTACGATAAATGAACTTACGCCCGAATATGTGCGTAAAACGCTTACCGAACCGAAAAAGAAAAAAATGATGCATGACGGACGGCAATTAACTCTCCTGTTTCCGGATGAATGAACCAACAATGTCAGTCTTCTTTTACGATAAAACGTTTGAAGGACTCTTGAGCGCCGTTTTCGATGCGTACTGCCACAAAATATTTCCTGAAAAACTGCTAAAAACAGGCGAGCCTGTTCCCATGTTTATCGACACAAGTCATACTGTTATGACCGAAAGCGGACATTCAAAACGTGTCTGGAACGCATTGCTCAACAAATCGGGCGATAATGTGTGCAATATGCTTGTATATGTCTGGCTGTCGGAGATGAATGGTTCTGACGAACTGTTGTTCCGCTATATCTGCAAGACGTTCGACTCGACAAAAAAGAACAAATACAATTTTGGCGACAGCGACGTTTTGGAAGTTAATAAGATTGCACACAAAGTAGCGCACGAAGCCCTCTACATCAAACAATTCGTACGCTTCCAAAAAACTGCCGACAATATTTTTTTCGCTCCGATAAGACCTCTGTACAATGCCTTACCTCTGACAATTAAACACTTTGCCGACCGCTTTGCCGACCAGCAATGGATTATTTTCGACATGCGCCGCAAATACGGATACTATTATGACCTGCACGCTGCCAATGAAATTACTTTCATCCATGACGACAAGATAACAAGCGGAAAGATGGATGAATCCATAATGGCAAAGGATGAAAAACTGTTTCAAGATTTATGGAAAGGTTATTTTAACTCAATGACCATCAAAGAACGCATCAACCCCCGTCTGCATCGCAAAAACATGCCTTCAAGATTCTGGCGCGAACTTACAGAGAAAAACTAAAGAAATGGAAAATTAATAATTAATAAGCTATAACAGTACCTCCCTGTGGGGACGAGCGCCACGTCATTGTTTCGCTCCGTTCGCAATGACGTGGCACCTGTCACTAACCGTTAACCACTAACCACTAACCGTTAAATTTTAAATCTTAAATCTTGAATCTTAAATCTCAAATCTTAAATCTTAACCCAACTTGGCACGGATATTCACGTAACCAACTTTCAATCAGGAATATACACTGTATACACTTCACTTATGGGGGACTACAGATTTTTCATGATCTCCAATTATCTGACATC
>JAITJX010000126.1 GCA_031278765.1 Tannerella sp.
TTGTACTCTCGTGTGTTCTTTGTTTAAATAAAAATGTTGTTGATTCACGCGCAAATGTTAGGTATTGTTTTCTTAATAATAATGATTTTTGCAAAATTTTTTCACGTGTCCGTCGCCGGCGAAGGCAGAGTGTTTTTTTCTTTCCTGAAAGTTGCATTTGTTAGTTGAAATTAAGGTGTAATTCCTCTCGTGACGCCATTCGGACAGGGAACTATAAAAATATTGGACATCTATATTGGTGTCGGATATTTTGAGAATTGATTTTTTTTTTAAAATTTACGTGAAAAATTATTATAGTTGTCAATTATTATATTACCTTTGCCCCGTGAAGAGAAAAATGCTGATGTCATAATTCTATAAGATGCATATTCTTATAATAATGTTAATGATGAATTTCATTATTAACTGATATTAAAGTTCAGTTTTCATTAAATTAGTGTTTTGAGAAAGAAAGGGCATGTGAATGTCTTTTCTTTTTTTTATTTCAAAAAAAATCAAAAGAAATCAAAAGAAAATCTTAACTTTGCGGAAAAAAATATAAATGTTTTTCAAAGATATAATAGGACAGGATATTCTGAAAGAACAATTGACGGAATCGGCAAGAAAAGGGATTATTCCTCATGCGCGACTGTTTTGCGGAGCAGAAGGCACCGGCGCTTTTCAACTGGCTTTTGCATATACCCGCTACCTGAATTGCACGCACAGGAGCGAAACGGATGCGTGCGGGAAATGTCCTTCGTGCGTGAAATACAACGCACTGGCACATCCTGATTTGCATTTTATCTTTCCCATGGTTCAAAACAAGACGAAAAAAAAGGAAGTTTGTGATGATTACATGTCGGAATGGCGTGATTTTATCAGGAAACAGACTTCCGGCCATACTTATTTCAACCTTGATATGTGGCTCTCACGGATTGATTCGGAAAATAAACAGGCGCTCATTTATTCGGCCGAAAGCGACAGGATTATCCATAAAATGAATTTAAGAATCTATGAAGCGGAATACAGGATTTTATTTATCTGGATGCCCGAACGTATGCACACAACATGCGCAAACAAGCTTTTGAAATTGATAGAAGAGCCTTATGCGAACACGGCTATAGTCATGGTTACGGAAAATCCGGGCATGGTTTTGAATACGATTGTGTCAAGATCGCAGTCGATTTTTGTGCGCTCGATAGAACAAAATATCCTGACGGCCGCCCTGGTCGAAAAATGGGATGTGGAAGAAAGCGAAGCAAGTCAGATTACGCATATATCGGGAGGCAATTATTTAAAAGCCTGCGAACAACTGACCGTTGAAAACAACAGGGCTTACTTTCTCGAACAATTTAAAACGCTCATGCGTAACGGCTGGTCAAGAAACGTGACAGCAATGAAAAGATTTGCCGAAGAAATGGCTTCATCCGGACGCGACAGGCAGAAACGGTTTTTGGAATTTTGCCAGCATCAGATACGTGAAAATTTCATCAAGCGCTTGGACGAACCCCAATTAAATTATTTCTCAAAAGAAGAAGCAGATTTTGCCGAAAAATTCCATACTTTCGTCAACGAACGAAATATCTTTGATTTGATGAACGAATTTTCGCTTGCCGGACGGCACATCGCGCAAAACGTAAATTCCAAAATGGTCTTTTTCGACCTCTCGATGAGGATAATAGTGGTGATAAAAAAGTAGTATAAAAGATAAAAAGACGGGGGAAAGGATCTGAGTGGTTCGGGACGGAAAAAATAACATTTTAAAATCAAAATAAATATGAAACAAATTACAAATATCATTATGAGTACAGTTTTATTGTCGGGATTATGCTGTTGCAATACTTCCCAAAACGTGAAACCAGAATATCCTGCGGCAGAAAAACAGGATCTCACGGACGATTATTTCGGCACATCGGTTGTCGACCCTTATCGTTGGCTCGAAGACGATACGGCACAAAGAGTAGCAGCATGGGTGACGGACGAAAATAAAGTTACGCAGGATTATTTACGCAGGATACCTTTCCGTAAAAAACTGAAAAAACGATTGACGGAACTTGCCGATTATGAAAGGATAGGTATTCCTTTTAAAAACAAAAAAACGGGGAAATACTATTATTACCGCAACGATGGCCTGCAAAACCAGAGTGTTCTCTACGAAAAGGAAACGCTCGATGGCGAACCGAAAATTTTGCTTGACCCCAATACCCTGTCCGACGACGGGACCGTTGCTCTGTCGGGTATTTCATTTTCAAACGATGGAAAATATCTTGCATACACCATTTCACGAAGCGGCAGCGACTGGCGCGAAATTTATGTAATGGATTTAGCTAACCGTCAATTAACCTCCGACAGCATCAAATGGGCGAAATTTACCGGCGCCGCATGGCAGAAAGACGGCTTCTATTACAGCGCTTATGACGCTCCCCAAGCGGGAAAGGAATTTTCAAACATGAACGAAAATCATAAAATCTACTATCACAAACTCGGTACGCACCAGTCGCAAGATTTCCTTGTGTATGAAAATAAAAAATATCCGAAACGGTTTTACTCTGCGCATGTTGATGAAGATGAAAAAGCGCTTTTCGTATTCGAATCGGGCGCCGGTCGCGGCAATAATTTATTTATGAAAGATTTGCGCAAAACGGAAGCGCCGTTTGTTCAATTAACGGAAGACTTCGATTTTGAATATAATCCGGTAGAAATTATCGACGATTCGATTTATTTTCATACGAACTGCAATGCGCCAAAATATCGCTTGATGAAGGCGTCCGTTGATAAGCCGGAAGTGGCGCACTGGGCGGATGTAATCGCAGAAAGTGACAATGTTTTGAGCGACGTTGGTTTTTTCGGCGGAAAAATCATTGCAACTTATATGAAAGATGCCTCAAACCACAGCTATGTCTGTGACATTGACGGTAAAATATTGTATGAAATCGCCTTTCCTGCTTTTGGTTCCGTTGGTTTCAGCGGCCACAAAGACGACAGAGAAGTATTCTACTCTTTTACTTCCTTCACATTCCCCAACACCATCTACAAATTCGATCTGGAACACAACAAATCGGAAAAATATCTTGCTCCGAAAGTGAAATTTAATGCCGAAGACTATCTCACAGAGCAAGTTTTCTATCCGAGCAAGGATGGTACCAGGATTCCGATGTTCCTCACATATAAAAAAGGTCTTGCAAAAAATGCCTCCAATCCCGTTTATCTTTACGGTTACGGTGGTTTCAACATCAGTCTGAATCCCGGATTTTCAACCGCAAGGATTTCATTCCTCGAAAACGGCGGTATCTATGCACAGGCCAACTTGCGCGGCGGCGGCGAATATGGCGAAGACTGGCATATTGCAGGAACTAAGCTGAACAAGCAAAATGTCTTTGACGATTTTATATCGGCAGCAGAATATCTTATAAACGAGAAATACACAACAAATAAAAAGATTTGTGTTGCAGGCGGTTCAAATGGAGGACTTCTTGCAGGAGCGGTGGTAAATCAACGTCCCGACTTGTTTGGAGCAGCTTTGCCGGCTGTAGGCGTTATGGATATGCTCCGCTATCATAAATTTACGGTTGGATGGAACTGGGCAAGCGACTACGGGACAAGCGAAGACAACAAGGAAATGTTTGAATATCTCTACAAATATTCGCCGATTCACAACATTAAAAACGACGGAACGCCATATCCGGCGATTCTTGTTACGACAGCCGACCATGACGATCGCGTTGTGCCGGCTCATTCATTTAAGTATGTTGCAACTTTGCAGGCTTCGGCAACGGGGGACGCCCCGAAACTCATCCGCATCGAAACAAAAGCCGGACACGGCGCCGGTAAACCGATAAGTAAAATAATAGATGAACAGACAGATACCTATTCATTTGTCATGTACAATCTCGGAATGAAAGTTATTTATTAGTTCATCAAAAAAAATTTGAGACAGGGAAAACGAACTTAATCCTGCTCCTTCCGACAGATTTGGCGTTATTTTGTGAATTTGCACAAATAACAACATTGTACATTTGATTATTAAAAAAATAGTTATTACATTTGCACCCGCTTTACGTAACCGCTGTCGGGAAAAAGTGAGACCCATTATGTTGCGTTTTGTTGATTATTAAACATATAAAGAGCTATAACAATGGATTTAATTAAAATTGCAGAGGAAGCATTTGCTACAAAAAAAGAGCATCCGTCATTCGGTAGCGGCGATACGGTTACAGTATCCTATCGCATTAAAGAAGGAAACAAGGAACGTATCCAGCAGTATCGTGGCGTAGTGATACGCATTTCCGGTCATGGAGACAAGAAACGTTTTACGGTACGTAAAATTTCCGAAAACGTAGGAGTAGAAAGGATTTTCCCGATAGAATCTCCGTTTATTGAAAGTATTGTCATCAATAAGAGAGGTAAAGTTCGCCGTACGAAACTTTATTATTTGCGCAATCTTACAGGTAAAAAGGCGCATATCAAAGAGAAAAGGGTTCCGATTTAGAATCGCGGAATTAAAAATCGAGAGGGCTGTTCAAAAAGAGCAGCCTTTTATTTTTACCCCACATTGCAGCTTTCAGCGAAGCAACAGTAAAATAACAATAAAAAAGCGAGTATCAAAAGGCGAAAAAATCACATACACTTAACCCAACTTGGCACGGATATTCACGTAACCAACTTTCAATCAGGAATATACACTGTATACACTTCACTTATGGGGGACTACAGATTTTTCATGATCTCCAATTATCTGACATCC
>JAITJX010000043.1 GCA_031278765.1 Tannerella sp.
TAAATCAGCAAAGTCTGTCTTGAGAATAATAAAGTCCTTACACTTTCTTTCTTTAAGGATGGGTGCAAATTCTGCCAGCTCATTTAAAATTCTTCTTTGTTCCGGTGTCATAGTTTTAATGTTTAATAATTAAACCATTTCACTTTTTTACTTGAATATTGGAGTGAGCAATCTTCTTTTTCGAGTATAAAGGCAGCAATCCATACCGCCTCAGATTTTTGCGTTTCAAAATCATACCCAAATACCATCGATTTAGGGATAAATGCTGTTGAACCGTCAAAGGCGGTTGCCTTGTACGATTTTTCTGAAAAGTTTGTAAGGCTTTCGAGTCTTACCGAATAACATTTTATTTTTCTCATATACTTTGCCCGTTTTTTGACCTGCTGGCTCCGCAGGGGTTTTAAATTAATACTCTAAAAAATCTGGCGCAAAGATAGGCTGAAAATTCTATCTATGCAAATTTTTTTGAAATTTTTTTTGAAAAAATTTACAAATATCTGTTTATTAGAGATATAAAATCAACATAAGATGAAAAAAATGAGTTTTTACAGGAACATTTTCCTAACAAAAGAAACGACAGTTGTTATAAAATTTGTTTTTTTCCGTAATCCAAAATATACTCCTGCGCCAGCAATCAAAATCGTAACACAAACACCGAAAATATAACGCCACCGGTAAGGATCTGGCGAGGGTTGTTCCATTGTTTCCATCATCGTGTCGATATCGGCGTTATATTCCGTATTTATTTCCGCCATATTATCATTTACCATTGAAGTTACCCCTACATTTTCTTCGTTAGCCTTAACAGTAATTTTCTCAATACTTTTTAGCGCGCCTTGATTGGGTTTTGTTAGGGTTGGTGTTGGCATACTGTCGACTGTCGGATTTATATTTATTGACGTGTCCGGCGGGTAAAATTCCACTTTGAAATAATTAATTTCAAAACCGGATTTTTTAGAAGTATCCACAAATGTATATGATTCGGTTACATTTGTTTGATTTTGTTTTTCCCGAATCGCGACGTCTTCAATTGTAACGGTTGCTATTTTTTTCGGCGTCCGGCATCCGGCGAACAAAATCATTACGCAAACAAGTAAAAATCGTGTTTTCATTCCTCACTTTCTTTAAGGAACTTAGACACGAACGGGATATACTTCAAAAACTCGACCGACAGCATATAATGCAAAAAATTAAGGAATTTATCATTTATAAAAATCGTTCGCAGATTCTCTACAATAGACAAACCCTCAATATACACAACCATCCAAACTTCAACTTTCACCACCGAAATTGCTGTATCGTCAGATAAGTTCATCGCTTCGCAGACATAAAATGTAACTGCCATAACCGACATATAAACGAACATTTTAACAAAGCTCCAACGCAGTTTTTTCGACTTCAACGACAGTGCGCCCGTCAATTTCACCGATTTCAGAACTCCGGTAATAAAATCAATAACAAACAACGTTGCAACCAAAATCAAAAGCGCAACAATCGGCTCAAAGTATGTTGCCACCGACGTAGCAACGAACAACATATATTTCCAAAAGCTCAACATATTTCAATCGTTATTTTTGATTCCTTTTTCAACAAATCCACAAGCCGGTTTTCGTATGTCGTCGAATTAATCACCTGTCCGACAACCTTATTTTCACCAACGATAATACACCCCGACGAATCTTCGGCAGTATTACCCCGATGAATCAAAATCCCCTCAAAACCGGGAACATCCAACAACCGGGGCAATAGTCGTTTTTTTGACGGCGAAACATTCACAATAACCGCATAAGTCCCTGTTGGTATTGCTGTTTTGTGCATTACCTTTATCCGTTGAATTTCCGGCAACGTCATTGTCTGACGCAATCCCCTGTCCGTATCTTCAATCGTATCACAGAAGTAAAGCCCGTCCAAATACATTTTTCCAATAGTATAGCCATCCTTTAAGGCTATACGCCTCACTAAAATTTTCATTTTTTTAAACTGTTAAATTCCTGCAAATCATCTTTAACCATTGTTTTTACGCCATTTACCCACGAACGGTACGCCACATAATCGGCGTTGGCGTTATCCTCCACCCCTTTATTTACGAGCGAAAATTCGTCGTCCTTATTATACCTGTCGTTAATGACAGCCTGAACTATCGTTGCATAATCCGGGTTCCCCCAAATCAACACTGTTTCATACTCGAAAGCGGTTTGTCCCCTTGCTGCATTTATAACCGATGCATTTCCTGCTACCGGCGGCGATTCTTTGACTTTGATTTTGATATTAAAATTGTAGTACCATCTACCACCGCCCAAGTCCTGAAAAACAGACGGTCTAACATTTGAATACGATTTCATAATTAAAAAACATTAAAATTACACATAATTTTTCCACGCGAACGCCCTTCTCGACGTCAAATAATCAAGATTATATTGATTGTCGTACGCTTCGCGCTCGAACGGGCAATTACGGTATCCGTAGCGAAGCCATTGCGCAATATATCGCAGATAGAACAATATATATCCGCCACACTCACGCGCCTGCGCGGCATGAATTTCCTCATGATTTATCGTCGGTTTCGACAGCGGTTTTGCGCTCTTACGCGCAAAAATAACCCCGCAAAGCATCATTGCAGAAAACCCACGAAACGGGATAATATTATTATAAATCACTCTCATAATCTATCATTTTTTTTGCAAAAGTATAATAAAATATATTACTATAATACGCCTGTTGAAAAAAAACAATAACTTTATTTTACGATTTACGATTCAAGATTTAAGATTTAAGATTTAACCTGCGGCGGCAAGTCCGGCGTAAGCCCAATCAAAAATCGTAAATCGTAAATCCGTCCGGCGTAAGCAACAATCTAAAATCTTAAATCCTTAAATCTTAAATCTTAAAGTCCTTGCGCCCGCAAAAAGTCATACGTATTACCCAATTTACTGTCGATACTTTCCAGATGAACATTTGAGACGCCTATTTTCATATCAATACTTGCCAAATGCAAAAGTTGATTACGCAGAACCTCAATACTTCTAACCTGATTATCCCTTACGGCATTCGTAGTTCCCGCCAAAATATCTATGCTTTCCTGACTTGCGCCCTTTATCGCCCCCGCCAATGAATTAACATTAGCGGTATCAGCCTCTTCTCCTATTACCTTCATCATCGATTCGTATTCCTTACGTCCCTGTTCTATAATCTCGGTATATTGTCTCCGCAATCGTTCCGCCTCGTCGTCCGTTATCTTATCATCATTGTCAATCGCCGCAACAAAATCCTGATACCATTCTTCAATAGCTGATCCAAGAGTCTTGTTCTGCACCAATCGCATAACGGCCTTTTTCATATTATTATAAAACGACTCCGAAATATCCGAAAACGCAATATCCGTTTGTGAAACCAAATCCATTATGCCGCTCGCCAACTCGTCCAACGAAACCCCGGTCAGCGCCTCCTGCATTGCAGTAGTAAGCGATTCTATCTGCTCCCCCGCTTCCATAACACTGTTCGCATAATTTTTAACCTCCTGCGGCAAACGCGCCCAATGCTCTGCGTGGTTTAGTAGAAAATCATTCCATTCTTCGGCCGACATCGTCAACAACTTCTGCCTGCTGAGTATCCTGCCCATACCCTTATCATAATTATACCAGTTCGAGTGACTAAACATCTTAGCCCCGGCGCTAAACCACGCCTCCAACCCTTTTCGCGAAGCCACCGTCTTCGCCTCAACCATTTTTATCCCCTCTTCGTAAGCTTCCGTCACCTCATGCCCCGACTTCATGGAAAACAATTTCTCCTGCTTTTCTATCAGCATATCGAACGTATCCGCCAGGGCATTGTAATACTCATATTCTTCGGCAAGTTGCCGGTTTCGCCTCGTCGCGCCGCTATCCAACAGCCCTATACCGTATTTAATTATGTCAATCGATGCCTCCACTATGGCCATTGGATTTTGGCTGGCGATACCCGCTGCTAACTTTGCTGATGCATCTATTAGTCCGTTAATATTTTCAAGCATCTCCGCCGTCGTCTCATCCATTTCAATGCCCATTTCTTTAATGGCATTTACAACGCCACTAAATCCCTGCGAAACCGTATTTAGCGACTTCGACACGTTTTTAAATATTTCTCTTAACGCCGTCCTTTTGCTTTGTTCATCCTCCGCTTTCGAATATTCCTCGACACTACGAATTAATGCCTTAAATGGATTATTCTCCACGACTTCGTCTTTTGCTTTTTTCAGACTGTCCTTCAACGCTTTAGCATCAGCAGGACTTAACTCCACCGAAAGATCCTCGAGTTGTGTTTCTATTTTCTCTACTAAATTGTCGATTTCTTTACCTGTCAATTCATCCAAATTACCAAACAATTTTACCCAATCTTCCGATTTCGTCAATTCATCTACCGCCAGTTTCGACAGCTCTTCCTGCATCTTTTTTTCCTGCTGTTTCAGGGCTTCCGTCGCTTCCGTCCGTTCTTTTTCAGTTGCGCTGCTACTACCGGCCTTATCGATTAATTTCTTCCGTTTCTCATTAAACTCCTCCTCGATATCAAACTTCTTCTGTTCAAACGTACGAAATTCCTGTATCAGTTTATCATAATCTTCATCGCCGGTTTGTTTCTCATATTTCTTCCGGTCTTTCTCAAGACCTTCCAATTGCGCCAAAATCATTCTCCGTTTTTCTTCGTTAATTTCAGCCTCTAACTCCAATTCAAGCTTCTTTCTCCTATCCCCGTATTGCAGTTCAAAAGTTATTTTTTCATTCAAATAATCCGTATAGGATTGCAACAATCTATCCGTTTCGTCCTCTGCCTTTTGGTTGGCGTCCTCGCTTTCTTTTACCAATATTTCCATCTTTTGTTGCTTCAAAGGATCGTCGCTCGATTCAACCTCTTTAAGCTTTGTCTCTATCAACTTAATCAAATCAAGAACATTTCCGGCCTTATTCTTCTCCCTCTCCAAATCCTTCTGAAACTCGCTCATGACTGTTTTTTTAGTCTCTCCGGCGATTTCCGCATTCAACTTCGCCAATTTCTTTTTCTGCGTTTTGCTCAACTCCGTTTGCGTTTTCTCCGCCGCTGCAAGTATACTTTTCCTTTGATTCTCCAAATACGTCTTATAGCTGTCTCCGCCTTGCAGCAAGTCCGGAAATGCTTGATTTGCTTCTTCCCCCAAGCCGGCATTTATCATCTCATAATATTCCTTGTACGATTTTTTCGCCGTTTCTAACTGTTCCGTGAATGGATCTTTGCCTTTGTCCTTGCCTTTGCCTTTGTCATCGTCAAATAAATCCATTTTCGAAAGCAATTCTTTCTGTGCTTGGATTTGTTCAAACAATTTGCTCCGTTCCAAATCAGTGGCGGCATTATCGTACTCTTTTTGCAATTCGCTGATTTCTTCTTTTAGTTTCGTTATACTGCCTTCTAACAATCTGTCAGTCTCTGCCTTGAAACTTGCAAATATTTTTTTTTCAGCGTCCGTAAGCCGCACTACGTCTTCTAATATTTTTTCAGATTCTGTTTTTAATTGATTTATTTCCCGATACAAATCACTTTCCTCAGACGAGAACAATGGGCGGCTGTATGTCCCTGCCGCCTTTTGAGCCTTAACCTCATCCTGCACCTGCTTATACCGCTCCTGTTTCTCCGAAAGTGTTTGTATCTTTGCCTGATACTCTTCCGACTTGACTTTAGCTTTTGCGCGTAACATAAGCGCTTCCAAATATTTTTGCGTATTCTTGATAAATAATTCATCGGCTTGGTTTAGATT
>JAITJX010000072.1 GCA_031278765.1 Tannerella sp.
TCTTCGCGCATAATCAAGCGGGATTATCTTTGAACTCTCCAAAAAATAAAAATCGGGTTCTTGCGGTATGGAATGAAAAACTGCATTTTGATACGATTTTTCTTTACAAAACTGCTTGAATCTTTTGGAAACAATCAAATAACCGTCATAAGTATAGGATACATCATATTGCTTGCGTACTTGATGAAGATTAATCTGTGAAACGTCATACCGTTGACGCGCCAAGCGAAAATCGGGATTTACTTCCTGTTTTATCGCATAATGACAACTCTCGCAACAGTACGGATATTCCGGATAGTACATGAAACTGTTGTTATCGCTGCCTCCTAACCTTTTCGCTACTACCATAACCGCCATCTTAAGGGGACTTCTAATTTT
The DNA here is from genome assembly GCA_031278765.1 of Tannerella sp. Lineage (GTDB taxonomy): Bacteria > Bacteroidota > Bacteroidia > Bacteroidales > Tannerellaceae > Tannerella. The sequence goes on from JAITJX010000072.1 coordinate 379, forward strand.
ATTTTTTCTTTTTTTGATTTTTCACAGAGTCGAAGTCCGTTTAAAGCCCTGTCAAAAACCGGCACAAGTTTAGAACAAATAAATCAAACTTCCAAATATTTTGGTCGGATTTTTCTAAAATATCTATCTATTTATCATATATTTATCTCTATTTCTTAATCGGTAGTAAATTCAGCCTCATTATCTGTTCATACCGACAAAGGTTGTACGTCAAATTTATCAGCCCAATTTGCCCCGTAGCCCGCTTTATACCAATGCAATTAAGATAAAAATCGCCCATATTCTGCGTAACAAATCCAAAAATAGGTTCTACGCGAACCCTTACTTTTGATAACAGTTGATTTACCGCCTTTTGAGCATCTCTCAGCGGATGCCCTTTGTAACCTTTGGATATAATTTTACTTTCTATGCATTTGTTTTTCAACATATTAGCGATTGGTTCGCCGGTATAGGCGCTGTCGGCATACAGAGGCTGTCCGCTGTCGGAATCCTGCAACAAATCTTCGGTCGGTTGCGAATCGTGAACAGAGGCATCCGTAACTGCGTATTGAGTAATCAGTTTGCTTTTATTGTCTGCTTTCACGTGATTTTTGTAGCCGTAGAAAGTTGCGTCGTTTTTCTTTGTCCATCGGGCATCAATGTCCTTCTGACGTTTCTTGTACGGCTCGTTTTCCCAAAGTTCACTGCCTTTGCCTTCCTTAATTTGCTTATTTTCATCCCGATGATTACGCTGACGGGGGACTTCAACAAAACTTGCGTCAATGATTTGTTCCTCGTTAATAAACAGCCCCAGACTGTCTAAGTAATCGTTAAACTGTTGAAACAAAATCTTTTCCAGCCCTTTTTCAGTTACTCTGTTTTTGAACAGCCATATCGTGCGTGCATCGGGAACTTTGTCCCCGCTCGACAGTCCAAGAAAATCCTTAAAACTATGACGGTCTATGATTTGTTCTTCCAACATCTCATCGCTTATATTGTATAAACGCTGTAATATAAGCAATTTAAACATCAGTACGACGTCTCTCGGTTTGGCGCCTGCCTTGTTTTTCTTATCGTGATTAAGCAGATTTTCTTCCAATTCGGGACGAAACATCTCAAAATCAACCACTTTGAGTAAGCGATAAAGTGGATTGCCCTGCTGTTTCTACTGTTCTGTCGCGTAGTGAGTGTCAAATAGACTGATATTGCCTGTGCTCCTGTATTTTTTGCTGTTCATCGTGAAGTATGTTAATCTGACTGAAAAGATACAAATAATTATTTGAATAACAATGAATTAAATTATAGAAGTACCCATATCAATGTCCTTTTTGCCTAAACGACGCAATACCAAAATGAACAGAGGAATATATATTTTCGCTTAATTGCTTACCATAACATTGATACTGCTGTTTTTTATATCCGATAACTTTCAAACGAAAATACAAAATTATTCAAACCCGGGATAACAACCATAATATTCTCCTGTTTTCATACGGTGAATTATGCCAACAGGAGGTTCTACTAACCCAATCTCAGCATTTCGATTTTCTCCTTTCAATTTGCCGACATATCGAAATTCTTCGTTGATTCGCCAAACTTCCCACCTTTCAGAAATCTTAACTTTATTATTTTCCGTATAATCTTTACTTCTCCGAAATATTACATCTATTTCTCCGAAAACAGGAGAGTTTCCAATTTTGTCCCATAGACCCAATTTTATACCCAACTTAACTGATGTATGCGCATAAAAATCAATATCTCCTTGAGCAATTTCCGTTAAATCTGGCATACTTCCCAATGGGTATTTTTCTTCAAAAACCCTGATAACACGACTGTTCAACATAGTCATATCATCTGCAACATATTGAAAATATTTTTGACAGTCATCCAATTTAGCGACAAAAATATCTCCCAATTTTATCACTGTCCTTTTTTTAATATTTAATTCCATATCTGTTCCAGTATCTGGGCGCTATTGAATTGCGCTGATTATATAACATTCCTCCATTCTTTTGCATCCCATATTGATTAATCCAATTTTGTTCCATAATTCGAGCTTGAGTTTTTGATAGACCGGATTCAATAGACTCATATCTAAGGGTAGATCGTTCTGTTCCCGAATTTAAATGTTCATCAAATCTCACTTGCGGGTCGCGTTCAGTTATACCGACATACTTTGCTTCACCTGTATTTGGGTCTGTACCTTGATATACGGAATAATTGCCTTGTTGTGGATTTGAAATTGTTCTCCCCGTCACAAAATCAACCTTATTATCAATCGAAAACTGTGCGGCTTCTCCTATTCCGGATATTGTACCGGTAAACACCCCCATCTTAAAGCCGTTCCAAGCGCCTTGCCAAACATCTTCTCCGTTTGCATAAGCGCTAAGCGCTCCAAAACCCGCTCCTACAATAGAATTTGTGGTTACATTCGTCAGAGTACTTCGCAACAAAGGAGAATCAATTCCGTTAAACCAGTTGTCTGCACCTATCGCATTCCCAAGTTTTCCGCCGGCATAAGCAGTTACGCCTCCCATTAATCCGTCAAATGCAACTTGTTGGAAATTAATATCTTGCCAGTTACTTGCAAATCCTTGTTGAAGCACCGAATTTGCTGTAGCTGACCCAGCAGAAATATAGACATACGCTCCGGGGAATGCAGCAGTCAAACCACCGACAGCTGCACCAACACCAAAATAACTTAATCCTTGCCAAAAACCGTCAATATTATCCCAATTGGTTACAACATTTATCACTCCTCCTACAAGGGCGCCTATAATGATATGCCAAAACTCGCCATTTTCATCCACATAAATTAGCGGATTATTCAGCCCGTACGCATAACGATTATATGCCTGCGTGAAATCCGGCGACTGCACATACGGATCCATTCCCATAAACCGTCCCAATGCCGGATCGTACAGCCGGGCATTCATATTGATTAACCCGAACTGCGGCAGGTGTTCATGACCGGTATAGCCGCGTCCCAGAAACAGCGAAGGCTCACTTCCCGGCTCATAAACCGTCTGAATGGATGGATTTCGCAATCGTCCCCAGGCGTCGTAACTGTACTGATAATAAAGAGAGCCAACTGTATTGGTGATATGCGTAATACTGCCCAGATAATCCCGGCAAATATAATACAGTTGCCAACTGCCCAAACCGCTTTTCACATATACCGCCGCCGCGGTATAATAATCGCCGCCAAGATACAACTTTTCTTTTGAATTGCCAACGGCAGGGTCGTCTATTTCGTAGCAGCCGGAAAGATAATAGCGGGTCAACTCTTTGGCTCCGCTTTTCTTCAACTCCTGACAGCTATAGGCACTGGCTGCGCCAAGCTATACTATGGTCGGCCATAAAATACGTTATGCGTTGTCTGGAATTTTGTTTTCGCCATTAACTCTGTCATTGTGCCTTCAAGCCG
>JAITJX010000077.1 GCA_031278765.1 Tannerella sp.
TAATTGTTTTCGTGGTTGATTTTAGTGAATACGATAACTTGCGTATAGGGGATGCTTTTGCTTTTTTGTTACCTCTTTATGATTCTCCGATTTTATTTATCCCTTTCTGAATTGCTGACGAGAGGGAAAATATTTTGCAGGTTTAAATAATATTTATATATTTGCGCGTTTTTTAGAAAGTACACATTTTCCATAATTTATAAATGTATGAACGCCGATTTGGTTATATTGTATCCGCAAAATGTTATATTGCATCCCGCAAAACGCTCACTGTTTTCCGTAAAAGTTGTATTGTCCCTATCCCGTACATAAATGAAAGTAGCTATCATAAAATATAATGCAGGGAATATCCGTTCGGTAGATTACGGATTGCGGCGTAGAGGCGTCACACCTCTGATAACGGACGATGTGGAAATTATCCGCTCGTGCGACAAAGTTGTTCTTCCCGGACAGGGCGAAGCTGGCGTCACAATGGCATATCTGAAAGAAAAAGGTCTGGATGTATTGATCAAGACGCTCCGGCAGCCGGTATTGGGAATTTGCATAGGCATGCAGATTCTCTGCTCCCGCTCGGAAGAAAGCGGTGGAACGCAATGTCTTGGAATATTCGAGGCGGAAGTAAAAAAATTTGTCGCTCAAAAACATGAAGACAAAATTCCGCACACCGGCTGGAACTCGCTGTCGGACATGAAAGGGGAAATTTTTACGGATATATCCGACAATCAATATGCATATTTTGTACACAGTTATTACATACCCGTAAACAACAATACAGTGGCAACATGCAACTACATATTGCCTTTTAGCGCCGCAATGCAAAAAAACAATTTCTACGCAACACAATTCCATCCCGAAAAAAGCGGCTCGGCGGGAGAAATCATACTGGAAAATTTTATAAAATTATGAAAATCGAACTTATTCCCGCAATAGACATCATTGACGGAAAATGCGTCCGCCTGACAAAAGGCGATTATGAGACGAAAAAAATATACGGCGAAAATCCGCTTGAAATGGCCAAAATGTTTGAAGCTAACGGCTTCAAACGTTTACATCTCGTAGATCTGGACGGAGCGAAGGCGGGCAGCCTCGTCAACTATAAAATTTTAGAGCGAATCGCAGTCCGGACGTCGCTGGTAATAGATTTTGGCGGCGGATTAAAAAGCGACCGGGATGTGGAAACAGCATTTGAATCCGGCGCTCAAATGGTGACAGGCGGCAGCGTGGCGGTGAAATCGCCCGAAGTGTTCGACGCATGGATACAACGATACGGTGATGAACACATTATACTCGGAGCAGACGTTAAAGACGAGAAAATCGCAATCAGCGGATGGCAAGAAAAAACAACGCTCGAAGTATTACCGTTTATAACTGGTTACAAAAAAAAAGGAATAAGAAAGGTGATTTGTACGGACATAAGCCGTGACGGAATGTTACAGGGCGCAGCAACGGAACTGTACGGAAAAATTCTTTCGAAAATACCCGACATATACCTCATTGCAAGCGGCGGAACAAGCTCCGTGAAAGATATTGAAGCGCTCGAAGCGGTCGGCGTCCCGTCCGTGATATTCGGCAAGGCAATATATGAAGGAAAGATTTTATTGAAAGAGCTGTTAAAATTTATCGAATAAAAAACCCGGAAAAAATATGCTGGCAAAACGCATTATCCCCTGTTTGGATGTAAAAGACGGAATGACCGTTAAGGGAGTGAATTTTATCAATTTCCGTTCCGCCGGCGACCCTGTGGAACTTGGAGCGGAATACAGTCGGCAAGGCGCCGACGAACTGGTATTCCTCGACATTACAGCGTCGCACGAAGGCAGGAAAACTTTCACGGAAATGGTTACAAGAGTGTCTGTCACGTTAAATATTCCCTTTACGGTAGGCGGAGGGATAAACGAATTGTCTGATATTGAACGTCTCCTGTATGCCGGGGCTGACAAGATTTCTGTCAATTCCGCTGCATTGAAGACTCCTGAACTGATCGACCGGATCGCCGGCAATTATGGCAGTCAGGTATGCGTAGTTGCGATAGACGCAAAAATGAAAAACTCCCAATGGATATGCTACCTCAACGGCGGACGTATCCCAACGGACAGAAGCTTGTTTGAATGGGCAAAAGAAGCGGAAAACCGGGGTGCAGGCGAAATCCTGTTCACAAGCATGGATCACGACGGCGTAAAAACCGGATATGCCAACGAAGCATTATCGCAACTTTCCCGCACTCTGGGTATTCCTGTCATAGCTTCGGGGGGTGCAGGCGAAATGTCTCATTTTAAAGATGTTTTCATGGAAGGAAAAGCCGATGCAGCCTTGGCGGCAAGCGTTTTTCATTTCGGTGAAATAAAAATCCCTGATCTAAAACAGTATCTTCATAACGAGGGTATTGATGTCAGGACTTGCTTTTAGTTTAAAATATCGACGGATAGCAAATAAAAATACATAAACGGATGGAGTTAAATTTCAAAAAGATGGATGGCCTGTTGCCGGTCATAGTGCAGGATGCACAAACAAATGTCGTTCTGATGCTGGGTTTCATGAACGAAGAAGCGTACAATCAGACTCTTGAAAAGAAAAGAGTTACATTTTACAGCCGCACGAAACAACGTCTCTGGACAAAAGGGGAAACGAGTGGCAATTTCCTGAATGTCGTTCAAATACAGACAGACTGTGACAACGATACGCTATTGATAAAGGCGAATCCGACAGGCCCCGCCTGTCATACCGGCAACGATACCTGTTTCGGCGAAGAAAACAGAGACGGAATCAGTTTTCTGCAATATTTGCAGGATTTTATCACAAAGCGATACAGGGAAAAACCGGCAGGTTCTTACACCACGTCACTGTTTGAAAAAGGCGTCAACCGTATGGCGCAAAAACTTGGAGAAGAAGCCGTAGAAACAGTTATCGAAGCCACAAACGGCACAAAGGACAAACTCATATACGAAGCTTCGGATTTGATTTATCACCTGATGGTGCTGCTGACAAGCAAAGGTCTTTCAATAAATGATATAGCGAAAGAATTGAAGAAAAGACACAAAGAATAAAAAAAATTATAGTAATTTTGCTACTCAAAATCCTCAGGAAAGAAACATGGAAGAAGAATTACTTGTCTGTTTAGAAAATGTAGAAATATGTCAGGAAGAGGAAAATGTTGTCCTGCGAGACGCTTCATTGCGTCTGTATAAAGGAGAATTTGTATACGCAATCGGCAAAGTAGGTTCAGGAAAGAGCAGTTTGCTGAAATCGCTCTATTGCGAAATACCCATCCGTAAAGGCAGCGCTTATGTAGCAGGATATGATTTGCTGAAAATAAAACGAAAACAAATTCCCTACCTGCGTCGCAAATTAGGCGTCGTATTCCAGGATTTTCAGTTACTCATAGATCGTTCTTCCGTAAAAAATCTCGAATTTGTATTAAAAGCTACCGGCTGGCGCAGTCAGAACGATATAAAGAAACGTATTGAAGAAGTCCTCGAACAAGTTAATATGCCGAATAAAGGCTATAAAATGCCGCACGAACTCTCTGGCGGAGAGCAGCAGCGTATCGCAATTGCAAGAGCATTGCTCAATAACCCGAAAATAATTCTTGCAGACGAACCTACCGGCAATTTAGACCCCGAAACAAGCGGCCAGATAGTGCAGTTACTGCACGATATTCGCCAAAACGGTACCGCTATAATTATGACAACACATAATTATAATATTGTAAACGCCTTTCCTGCACGGGTCGTTAAATGCGAAAACAACCGACTTTATGATATGGGAAAGGAAATTTCATAAAAAATCAGATATTCAATAATTTAATAAAAATATTATGAAAGTGTTAAAATTTGGCGGGACGTCCGTAGGCTCCGCCCAGAGAATTAAAGATGTAGCAACACTCATTTGCAGAAATTCTAAAGACATTGTCGTCTTATCGGCAATGTCGGGAACAACAAACTCATTAGTAGAAATATCCGATTATCTTTACAAAAAAAATCGCGACGGCGCCAACGAAGTTATAAACCGTTTATCATCAAAATATTCCGATGTCATTAACGATTTGTACGGGACAAAAGAATATAAAGAGAAGGCAAAAGAGGTTATTTCGTATATATTCAATGATATACGTTCAATGGTAAAGGATTTGTTTACCCTTTTTGAAGAACGTATAATACTTGCACAGGGCGAATTGATGTCTACGGCATTAATGGATCTTTATCTCAAGGAAAAAGGCGTTAATTCGGTAATTCTTCCTGCTCTCGACTATATGCGAACCGATAAAAACGCCGAGCCTGATCTCAAATATATTAAAGGAAACCTGAAACTGCTGTTCGAGAAAAACCGGGAGGCAGACGTTTATATTACACAAGGTTATATATGCCGGAACGCATACGGCGAGATTGATAATCTGCAACGCGGAGGAAGCGACTATACGGCTTCGCTCGCAGGCGCAGCCATGCAGGCAGAAGAAATACAGATTTGGACAGATATTGACGGTATGCATAACAATGACCCGCGCATTGTAAAAGAGACGTCTCCGGTCAGACAACTGAATTTCGACGAAGCAGCCGAATTAGCATATTTCGGCGCCAAGATCCTTCACCCAACTTGTATTCTTCCTGCAAAAATGAACAATATACCGGTGAGACTGCTGAATACGATGCAACCTGATGCCTGGGGAACAACTATATCAAACGAAACCGAAAAGGGGAAAATTAAGGCGATTGCAGCAAAAGACAATATAATTGCGATAAAGATAAAGAGCGGACGCATGTTGCTTGCAACAGGTTTCCTGCGCAAAGTTTTTGAAATTTTTGAAACGTTCCATACGCCGATAGATATGGTAACAACATCGGAAGTAGGCGTTTCGGTAACAATCGACAATGACAGGAAACTGGAAGAAATCGTTGATGATTTAAAGAAATTCGGAACTGTAACTGTTGATAAGGATATGGTTATTGTTTGCGTTGTCGGCGATATGGTCTGGGATAATCTCGGCTTTGAAGCAAAAACAATTAATGCGTTAAAAGATATACCTGTACGCATGATTTCATACGGTGGAAGCAATTACAATGTCTCGCTGTTAATTAAGGCTTCGGATAAAAAACGCGCCTTGCAAGCGTTGAGCAATAATTTGTTTTAAGGACAGGAAGATCCAATGTACCCTTTCATGCACAATTTGTACTCTCAAAATGGAATAAAAACTTAATTAAACAAAATAAAATGATTAAAGGAAATTTCCCTGCAGAAAAATTCAGAAAGTTGCAAACGCCTTTTTATTACTACGACACAAAGTTACTTCAGGATACGCTGAACATTATCAAAACAGAAACCAAAAAGTACGGTTATCACGAACATTACGCAATAAAAGCAAATGCCAATCCACGCATTTTAAAAATCATTGCTCAAAACGGACTTGGCGCTGATTGTGTGAGCGGCGGCGAAATACGTGCAGCGCTCAATGCAGGCTTCCCTGCTTCCAAAATTGTTTTTGCCGGAGTGGGAAAAGCAGATTGGGAAATTCAACTCGGCCTCGAAAGCCAAATAGCATGTTTCAATGTAGAATCGCTTGCGGAACTCGAAATAATTAACGGCATTGCTAATGAAAAAGGAAAAACGGCAACTGTGGCGCTACGCATAAATCCGAATATTGACGCCCATACCCACGCTAAAATCACTACCGGTATGAGAGAAAACAAGTTTGGTATTAACCTCGAAATGCTTGATGGCGTGATCGACGAGATGATGAAAATGAAAAATATACGCTTTTCGGGAATCCATTTTCATATCGGTTCGCAAATAACCGATTTATCGGTTTTTCGCGATTTGTGCATCAAAGTGCAGGGATTGCAGGACGAACTGGAAAAGAAAGGTTTGAATGTTGAAAACCTGAATTTCGGCGGCGGACTTGGAATAGATTACCATCATTATTCGGCTATCCCCGAATTTGAAAATTTCTTTAAAATATTTCACCAGTTCGTGAAACAGTGCGAAAACCGGCAAATTCACTTTGAACTGGGTCGTTCGGTCGTCGCCCAATGCGGATCGTTGATTTCTAAGGTACTGTATGTTAAAAAAGGCACAGTAAAGCAATTTGCAATACTTGACGCCGGATTCACGGAACTGATCCGTCCGGCAATGTATGACGCCTGGCATCATATCGAAAATATTACAAGCGATGGAGAGTGTGAAATTTACGATGTCGTAGGGCCGATATGCGAATCGTCGGACGTTTTCGGAAAAGACCGCAAACTCAACAGGATACGCCGCAACGATTTGATAGCCTTGTGTTCTGCCGGAGCATACGGCGAAATAATGGCTTCGCAATACAATTGCCGACCGCTTCCCAAAAGCTATTTTTCCGATGAATTATAAGCGATACGGAAACAATTATTCCCGCGGGCAAAAAAGCGTTGTCAGGGAAAACAGCGTCCTCCTGCCCTGCTTGCTGGAATTGCTTAAAGGACGAAGTAAAACATCCGTTAAATCGCTGCTGGCTCACGGGCAAGTTTCATTGAATGGCAAACCGGTTACACACTTCAACACACCGCTGAAAACCGGTGACGAAATATTTATAAGCCATGAAAAAAGACTTGTTGAATTTAACCACCCGCAATTGAAAATCATTTGGGAGGACGACGATATTATTGTTGTAAATAAACGGGAAGGTTTACTCTCGGTATCTGATGCTCCGACCCAAGAACGAACCGCATATTTCCTCTTGAATCAATATGTAAAAAAAACCGATGCACGAAATAAAATTTTCATTTTACACCGTTTGGACAAAGGCACTTCGGGATTGATGATGTTTGCAAAAAACAGCCCCGCACAGAAGGCTTTGCGAGACAACTGGCAACAAGCCATTACGCAAAGAAAATACATTGCTGTCGTAGAAGGACTTCCGGAGAAAAAAGAAGATACGGTCGTAACATACCTTGCAGAAAACAGCCGCTATAAAGTATATTGCACCGCCCCTCAACACGGCAAAGAAGCCGTTTTACGTTACAAAACGCTAAAAAGCAACGAACTGTATTCCCTTATGGAATTGGAACTCGAAACAGGACGCAAGAATCAGATTCGCGCGCAAATGGAGCATATCGGGCATCCTGTTGCAGGAGACGCCAAATACGGTGCGCAGACCGACCCGTGCGAACGGCTGATGCTTCATGCCCAAGCGCTCTTCTTTATACATCCTTCTACCAAAAAAGAAATGCGCTTTGAATCGCCCGTCCCCAAACAGTTTACCGACTTGATTAAATAATTGCGTCGGAATGTTTCCGCTTCCACTAATACGATACTTCAAAAAACGGGATTTTTTTGTGTCTGTCGGCTTTAGCCGACAATAATGGGAAGGTTATGTACGGCTAATTCTTTTTTTTCGTTAATTTTGCAACGTAAGACTTCAAAATATGAACATAGCTATCGGATTATTACTTCCTTTTCTGGGGACACTTCTCGGTTCGGCAATGGTTTTTTTGCTTAAAGACAGGATTGCTCCCGGATTGCAAAAACTGATGCTCGGATTCGCTTCCGGCATTATGGTGGCAGCTTCCGTGTGGTCGTTGTTGATTCCTTCGATAGAAATGGCCGAACAGCAAGCCCGTCATGCCGCATGGATTCCGGCAGCAACGGGTTTTCTTGCGGGAATGTTTTTTTTACTGCTGCTCGACAGTGTAATACCTCATTTACACCTTGATTCCGACAAGCCGGAAGGTATGAAATCGAATTTCAAAAAGACGACAATGCTTGTTTTTGCCGTTACGTTGCATAATATTCCCGAAGGCATGGCTGTGGGAGTTGTTTTGGCGGGTCTGACGGCAAATTATGCCGATATTACTTTGGCAAATGCGATGGCGCTCTCGATAGGTATTGCCATACAGAACTTTCCGGAAGGCGCTATCGTTTCGATGCCTCTCAAAAGCGCCGGCAAGTCCCGTCTTAAAGCGTTTACCGCGGGAGCGTTGTCGGGCGCTGTCGAGCCGGTTGCCGGCATTATTACCGTCTTGCTGATAGGGATAATGCTGCCCGTATTGCCGTTTTTGCTTGCATTTGCGGCAGGCGCCATGATGTATGTCGTCGTAGAAGAACTTGTTCCGGAATTGCAGTCAGGCAATCATTCAAATATCGGAACCATTGGTGTTGCTATGGGGTTTACACTGATGATGATCCTTGATGTAGCGCTGGGATAAACAATAAATTTATTTCTCTTTAATTTCCACATAATCCACATATTCGCCTTCATCTTTTCCGAACACTTTTTTCTTCTTTTTCGTATTTTTCTGTGCGTTGAATGAAGAAGAACTATTTCCGTTCCGATGCGACGAAGCGTTTTGACGATAGCGATTTCCCAACAGAAACTTGCCTATAACTCCTATCAAATAAGGAATTACGAAAACGATTAAAAGAATAATAATAATAAATCTTGTCATGTCTCAAAATAATAACAAGATGCAAAGGTACACAATAATTCCGGATTATCACTTTTATTTCGTATCATTTATAACAATATGCCGATTTGATATATTCCGAAAGAAACCAGCCATGCGATAACCGTCGTATAACATACCGTAAATAAAGCCCATCTCCAACCAGCTTCTCTTTTAATAGCCACAATAGCGGCTATGCACGGAAAATACAGCAAAATGAATATCATAAAAGAATAGGCGACAAGCGGTGTGAAAACTTTCCGACCGGCTTTTTTGCCCGACGTAAAAGTTTGTTCCCGTATTTTTGTTTTTAGCGTTTCCGAATTTTCATCAGCCTCACTATCGTTCTGATACAAAACTCCCATGGAACTGACCACAATCTCTTTTGCCATCATGCCGGTTATCAAACTTACGCCGATTTTCCAATCAAAACCAAGGGGTTGAATCACAGGCTCAATCATGTGTCCTAAACGTCCGATATATGAACTTTCCATTGCCGCTTCGGGAGAGTTTGCTTTATGTTCTTCGTTATGAGGAAAATATCCCAGAGACCAAATAATTATCGAAGCAGCGAGAATGATTGTTCCCATTTTTTGCAAATATTGTACACTTTTGTTCCATGTATGCGAGAAGGTATTTCTCAAAGTCGGGATACGATAAGGAGGCAGTTCCATAACAAACGGAATATCACGTTTTTTGAAAACTATACTGTTAAAGACAATCGCCATCGCGGCAGAAATGAAAATGCCGGCCAAATATATGCTGAACATCGTGAGCGCCTTGTATTTAACAAAGAATGCGGATATGAGCAAAATATAAACCGGTAATCGAGCGCTGCACGACATGAAAGGCAGAATGAGCATCGTTACAAGACGGTCTTTACGGTTTTCCAAAGTGCGTGTAGCCATTATTGCCGGAACATTACAACCGAACCCCATCAACAAGGGGATGAACGATTTACCGTGCAAGCCGATTTTGTGCATAAGCCGGTCCATGATAAATGCCGCCCTCGCCATATAACCGGTATCTTCCATAAGGGAAATACACAGGAACAGGATAATTATATTCGGAAGAAAAATAATCACACTTCCAACGCCTGCAATGATTCCTTCGGTTATCATATCACGCAGAATACCATCGGACATGACGTTTTGCACCCAGCTATTCAACGCTCCGACGCTCGCGTCAATCCAGTCCATCGGGTAATTGCCCAGCGTAAAAGTCATTTGAAACATCAGCCACATCAAAAAAAGAAAAACAGGTATTCCCAACCATTTATCAGTCATTATATTATCCAACTCGTAACCCTTGATTTTTTTTCGCTTGGAAGGATAATATGTTTCCTTTAGCGCGCCTCTGATAAACGAATATTTAGCGTCTGCTATGATGGTTTCTATCTTGCCGTTATATTTTTGTTCGAGCGATGATGTTTCTTCCGCTACCATTTTCAACAAAAGCGCTGTTTGAGGTATTTCATCAATTTGTTTCGTAAAGTTTTTATCGTTCTCAAGCAATTTAACCGCTACGTATTGAGCATGATACTTGTCCGTCAAAATGGTATTTTTCTTGATTTCCTTTTTCAGTTTTTCGACAGACCGGTTAATATCTTTGCCGTAGTTGATATGAATATGGTGATAATCTTTTTCTTTTTCTTCGTAAACATCTATTACCTTTTCTATTAATTCATTAATTCCCTTGCCTTTTGAGGCGACGGTCGGAACAATCGGGAAGCCAAGCAATTTGCCAAGTTGCACATAATCAAGTTTATCGCCTTTATCTTCCAATTCGTCAAACATATTTAAAGCAATTACTACCTTAATATTCATGTCTATAAGTTGTGTTGTGAGATAAAGATTCCGTTCCAGATTTGAAGCGTCGATCACGTTTATAACCACATCAGGCATGGCTTCGGTCAAATGTTTACGGACAAACAGCTCTTCGGGCGAATATTCCGATATTGAGTAAGTGCCCGGAAGGTCGGTCATGTCGATCCTGTATCCGTTATGTTTCAGACGGGCGGTTTTCAAATCGACCGTAACGCCGCCGTAATTACCGACACGCTCCTGTTTTCCGGTTGCGAAATTAAAAAGGGACGTCTTTCCCGCATTGGGATTGCCAACCAGCGCAACTTGTATCCGTTTTCCTTTTTCTTTTGCTATCTTTCGTATCTCGTCGCTTATGATTATGGAGTTGATATTTTGATTTTCAGAATGTTTTATATCATTATCTCCTGCGATTTCAATCATTTGGGCTTCATTTTTGCGCAACGATACACGATAACCCATCACTTCGTATTCAACAGGATCCTGAAATGGAAACGGCGCTTTTTTTATCGTTCTTACAGGCGTTCCGTAGACGAATCCCATTTCGGTGATTCGTTTTCGAAATGCTCCGTAACCCTTTATTTTAGTAATAATTGCAGTTTTACCAATTGGCAAATCAGCTAAATATTGAATCTCATTATTTTGATTTTCCATATTATTTATATTTAAACCAAATCCTGAATATGGATTAAGTATTTTAACGCAAATATAGTAAAAAATTTCGGCTGCAAAGATACGCTGACTTTCTTAAATACGAAATCACAATTTATAGGGAAAAACGGTTCAAAAATAGCCATTAATGGTGAAAAACCATATAGACCCTTGTGCTTATATATTTATAGTCAGGCGCTCTCGATAGAATGGTAAAAAAATGTGATTTGTTTTTTCTTTGTGTATAAATCCTTCCTGAAAACCACTAAAAAATGTACCTTGTTCCTCCCAATTGCAAATTATATGAAAACTCCGAATTTCCAAGTGCGTAAAATGAAAAAACATCAGTTTCCTCCCGCTATTGCAAGCGAAAAAACGCTTATTTTTATGTCTGGAACTACGAAAAGCGCATCAATACAGGAAGATATCGTTGCTCCGGTAGTAATTACATCATCGACGATGAGTATGTGTTTTCCTTCTAATGATTGAATATCAACAATTTTGAATATATTTTTAACATTTGCGTGTCGCTCGTATTTGGATTTTTTTGTTTGTGATTTGGTATGAACGGTTCTTATAAGTGATTTTTTATCAATATTTTTATTATATATATCTGATATTCCTAAAGATATACATTCAGATTGGTTATAGCCGCGTATTTTTTCTTTTTTACGATGTAGAGGAACGGCTATTATTACATCAATAGAACTATAAATACCTGATTGATAGAGTTCCAATGCAGCCAGGCGAGCTGCATATCGGGCAAGATTTTTATTTCCGTAGTATTTTATTGAGTGTACAATCTTTTGAGTTATACCATCTTTCTCAAAAAAAAGAAAAGAGGATACATCAACAATATTATTGTAACCTGTGAACAGTCTTTTTGCTGGATTTTCTTTGTTTTTGTGAAAATGTGTTACGGGCAAATCGCAAATACAATGCATACACAGATGTTCTTCGCCCTCAACAAGCAATTTTTTACATAACAGGCATACTTTTGGATAGAATAAATCTATCAGGTTATTCAAGAACTTCAATATCATCAATGCCTTTAATGACTTTTTTAAGCGTGTTTGTAATCAAATCGCTTTCAAATCCTCTTGAAGAGGCAAAGCGGTATATTTTTTGAAACATTTCGTCCGGAGACCCTTTTGTTGAGCGTTTTTTGTTGATTAACAGTTTTTCCAGAATCAACAGATATTCCTTTTCGTCAATTTGTTCAAAAGCCTCATGATAAATTTCACATGCGATATTTTTTTGTTTCAGTTCGTAACAAATTTTAACGCGTCCCCATTGGTTAAGTCTGAATTTATCTGCGACAAAACTCCTGCTGAAGCGCTTTTCGTTAATAAAATTTTCTTGTTTCAACCGTTCAATGATTCTTTGTTTTTCCTCTTCGGTTAAATCGGTGTGCTTCATTTTTTTTTCTACGTCTTGCACACACCGCTCGGCTTGCGAGCAATAACTTGCCAAACTGTTAAAAATCTCTTCTTTCATTTTTTTCTATTTTTTAGCTGTTATAAATCTGTTTTTCCCTGATAAATCTTTTTTGATTTTAACATCTTTGAAACCTTTTTCTATCAATAAATTTTTAAGTTGCATATCAAATAAAGGATTTATTTCCAGAAATAAGCGCCCGTTTTTCAAAAGTTTTTTCCAGGCAAAACCGGCAATGGCTTTGTAAAATTTCAGAGGATTGCCATTTGGTACAAAAAGCGCTCTGTGGGGTTCATATTTCAGTACATTATCGCTCATGTTTTTCTTTTCGCTGTTAAGTACGTATGGCGGATTACTTACGATTATTTCAAATTTCCCCGTCACATCTTTCCAGCCGTCTTCATCAAAAATATTGATATTTAACGGAACTATATTAGATATATTATTGGAAACAAGATTATTAATAGTGTTTTGTAATGCCTGAAAAGATATGTCGGTCGCAATTATTTCCGAATTTGGAATATTTTTCGCTAAAGCAATGGATATACAGCCACTTCCTGTACCGATGTCTATAATTCGGAATGGCGTTTTCTTATTGTGGTTTCTTATATAATCACTCTTAACTATCATATCTACAAGTTCTTCCGTTTCCGGACGAGGAATAAGAACATAAGGATTCAATGAAATGGGGATACTGTAAAATTCAGTTTCGCCGAGAATATATTGAAGAGGTTCCATTTTTTTGAGCCTTTCAGTGATTTTTGTTATTTTTTCTATTTGATTATCAGATATTTGTCTGTCATAATCCAAAATTTGACAGTTGATCGACATGCCACATATCTTATTGAATATCAATCGTATCATACTGTTGATTTCTCCCCTTGTATATAAATCTTTCAGCGTATCTTTAATATATTCGGATGTTTTATTCATACTGCAAAGGTAATTTTTTTCTTTGAAAAACAAACTGTACTTTTGTTTCTTTTCAATATTGGGATTAATTCTGTTAATATGTTAAAAACTGCTGTTAATGAATTATTTATGAAACGTTGCCTGGAGTTGGCACAAAGAGGTATGGGATTTACTGCTCCTAATCCGATGGTAGGAGCTGTTCTTGTTTGTGGCGATAAGATTATTGGCGAAGGCTTTCATCGTTGCTGTGGAGAAGCCCATGCGGAAGTAAATGCAATCAATTCGGTGAAAAACAAAAAATTATTAAAAGATTCAACATTATACGTCAATCTCGAACCATGTTCTCATTACGGGAAAACGCCTCCTTGCGCCGAATTAATAATAAAATCAGGCATTCCACAAGTTGTGATTGCAACTCATGACCCTTTCCCTGAAGTTGCCGGCAAAGGCATAAATATGCTGCAAAAAGCAGGAATAGAAACTATTACCGGCATTATGGAACGTGAAGCAATCGAACTGAACAGGTATTTCATGACTGCACAATATAAACATCGCCCGTATATAATACTAAAATGGGCGCAAAGCAAGGATGGTTTTATTGACAGGATCAGAACAAGTGATTCGGAAAAGCCCGTAAAGCTGTCTTCTTCGATTACTCAAATCATGCTTCATAAGTTACGTTCTGAAGTACAGGCAATTATGATTGGAACGAATACTGCTGTTTTAGATAATCCCGAACTTACGGTCAGGCATTGGAGTGGAAAATTGCCGTTAAGAATTGTAATAGATCGACATCAAAGAATCCCTGAAAACAGCAGATTTTTTGACGGAAACAGTCCTGCGCTTGTAATCTCGGATCAAAATTTGATTTCAAACGGCGCGGAATACCTGAAAGTTACGGAATCACCTGATTTTCTTAAAGATATTCTTTCCATACTTTACAAGCGCGGCATAAATTCGCTACTCGTTGAAGGTGGCGCAAAACTGCACAGTTCGTTCATTAAAAATGATTTGTGGGAAGAAATCAGGATTGAAACAGTTCCTTTCAGATTGGGAAGCGGAATAAGAGCCGCTGATATTAAAAATTGTAAAGATTTGAAGTTGATAGAAAAAAAAATCATCCCTCATTATCGAAAGGGAAACGAAAATAAATCATTATTAGAAGTTTACGTGCATCTATGATTTTAATTAAATTTGCTAATTGTTCCCTAAAAATTCATAAAATCCAAGACAATTGTAGATTGAAAACAAAAAATGTATTACATTTGTCCGCTCGAAGAAAGAATAATAAGGTAAATGAAGAATTTAAAGAATTACGGATTATTGGTTGGAATTTTGTCTATATTGCTGACATCCTGTTTGGGAAGCTATGATTATATGATCGACGAATGGTATTTGAAAAATGCTCAGATTGCGTCTTTTACGCTTTCAAATGACTCAATCGTTGATCTTTCGACTGTAGTTTTCACGATTGATCAGATAAATGGAAAAATTTTCAATCAGGATTCGATGCCTTTCGGAACTGTGATCAAAGAAAAGGTATTGTGTAATATGACGCTTGAAGGATACTATTACGGCGTCCAAATAATGCCGCAGGCAACAGGCGATACGATAAATTGGACAGGTTCGGATTCGGTAGATTTTTCGCAACCCGTTATTTTGAAAGTATATGCCGCCGACGGTGTAACGACAAAATTATACGAAGCACAGCTCAATGTTCATCAAATTAATCCCGATTCAATGGTTTGGAGCAGACATTCGACGATTGCGGAAGGACGTATATTTGAGGAAATGAAAACGGTAGAAATTGCTGATTTGTATTGTGTATTTGCAAGAGAAAACGGAAAAGTGACGCTCTTTACTTCTTCCACTTCTTCCACTTTGGAAATCTGGACTGAAACCATGCTGCACAGATTCCCCGACAACGCAATTCTTTCATCGATCACCGAACATAACGGAAAATTGTTTGTTATAGACAGTACAGGAAAATTATATATGGCGGCGGATGATTGGGGAGGATGGAATGAAGTCGGAAATGACGATCTGACGCTTAAATGTATTTTAGGAAAAATTCAGGATAGTTATAAATATCATAATTCGGTTTTGTGTTTTATTGCCGATATTAATGACACTTTGAGATTTTGTACCAACCATCCGGATAAAGGCTGGACGGTTGGCGACGAAGTTCCGGAAATATTTCCGGTTACCGGATTCGGGAGCGTATGCTATGAAGCAATGTACTATCCACATTTAGTCATGGCTTCGGGCAGGGACAGAAATGGAAATCTGACGAATAAGGCGTGGTCCACCATGGACGGACTTACATGGGTTGCTTTGACAAACGAAAATATGACTTTTAAATATTCGGAAGGCGCTTCAATAGCTCATTATGACAATTTGTTGTTCTTGATCGGAGGATTTGACGAAGAAGAAAACACTATTGATGAAACGTTTTTTTCAAAAGACAACGGCGTTACCTGGAAAGATACTTTGTTTTTCCCAACTGATTATAATTCAAGATCTTATTCAACGATTATTGTTGATGAAGATAAATATATGTTACTTTTCGGAGGAAAAGAAACAAATAACGGAAATATTTTGAATGAAGTATGGCGAGGCAGAATTAATCGTTTCGGATTCAAACAGGATTGAACGGAATGTATAATTTTATCCGTTTTTTTTCGTTACAGAAAAGATAAATGATTTATCAAATGAAATCAACTTTTTTTCAACGAACAGTCATAACGTTGTTGTTAGGCGCTTCTTCGTTTGCGATAAACGCGCAGGAATACCTTTACGAAACAGGAGGAATGGCAGGTGGTGCGTTTTATATGGGCGACGCCAACAACAATGCGGCATTCAAGAACATGAATCCGGCAATAAGTCTGTTATTCAGATATAACGTAAACTTCCGGACAGCTCTGAAAGCGAATCTTGCATTCGCAAGAATTACAGGCTCGACCGAAAATCTGAAAAACGTATTTCCCGACAACAGACAAGTTACATTTGAACGCAGTGTGATAGATTTTGGCGTGCAGGGGGAATTTAATTTTTTCCCGTATAGCGACAAATACAAGTATTTATATACCAAGCGTATTTCTCCCTATATTGCAGGCGGGTTTGGCGTTTCGGCAGCGCCGGGAAGCAAAGGCGGCGATATGTTTTTCAGTCCCCATATCTCGGCAGGTACGGGCGTGAAGTACAAACTTATGCCGCGTATAAATGTGGGCGCCGAGTTGTCTATACGAAAACTTTTCGGAGACGGACTTGATACGATGGGAGACAACAAACTGCTTGATAATCCTTATCAAATTACAAGCGGGATATTTAAAAATAAAGATTGGTATTCGATGTTGGTGATTACGGTGAGTTATGATTTTGGATTGAGAGACTGTAACTGCAACAAAGATAATAAATAAGAAAAAAGATATTTAGATACAGGACAACAAAAGATAAAAAAGACAGATGTTGATTGACAAAATAGACAAAAGCAAATTACCGCAGCACGTGGCGATAATTATGGACGGTAATGGTCGGTGGGCTAAGACGCGCAGGCTTGACCGTAGCGAAGGGCATAAGGAAGGTGTGATTTCCGTTCGCAAAGTTGTTGAAGCTGCTGTGGCTATCGGTTTAAAATATTTGACCGTATATACTTTTTCGACGGAAAACTGGAACCGTCCGGAAGAAGAAATAGAAGTGCTTATGTCGCTCATGGTTGCCACCGTATACAGAGAAACGCCCGATTTGATGAAGAACAACGTCAGGCTGAAAGCAATAGGAGATATGGCGCGAATGCCGGAAGATGTAAGAAAAACGCTCGAAAGTTGCATCGAACAAACATCGGCGAATACAGCTACGACGCTTGTTCTCGCACTTAGTTATTCATCACGCTGGGAAATTATCGAAGCCGTAAAAAATATCGTAGAAAAAGTAAAATATAGATTGCTTGATATAGACGATATTAATGAAGAGATTTTCAGTGAATACCTTACAACGGGCGACCTTCCGGACCCTGATTTATTGATCAGGACAGGAGGGGAAAAAAGGACAAGCAATTTTCTGTTATGGCAGTTGTCATATGCCGAATTATATTTCACGGACGTTTATTGGCCTGATTTCAGAGAGAATGAGTTTTATGAAGCGATTTTATCTTACCAAAGCAGGGAGAGACGTTTCGGAAAAACAAGTGAGCAAATAATAAAATCCTAATCTATGGGTAAAAAATTACTGTTATTATATACATTTTTCGGTTTTTCTTTTTGGGGAATTTCACAGGAAATTGACACTGTTACAATTTCGACTGAAAAAGCAACATTGATGGATACTACCGTAAACGCTGTCAGGCAGGATTCGATACGCGATACCATTCCTGAGAATGAGATACCGGAAATAACTTATTCCGAGTCGATTAAAAAATATAAAATTCAAGATATAGACGTAACCGGATCTCCTAATTATGACGATTATGTATTGATTGGTTTATCAGGTTTGGCTGTTGGAGAAGAGATCGCCATTCCCGGAATAGAAATAACGGAAGCCATCAATCGTTTTTGGAAACAAGGACTTTTTTCAGATGTAAAAATACTGGCCTCGCGCATGGTAAATGATAAAGTATGGCTTGAAATTCGCTTAAAGCCGCGTCCCAGGATTTCGGAAATCAGCTATAACGGAGTGAAAAAAGGCGAACGAACCGAACTTGAAAATAAACTTAACCTGAGAAAAGGTCTTCAGATAACGCCACATCTTGTCGATAGAGCAAAAATTTTGATTAACAAATATTTCGAAGAAAAAGGATTTAAAAATGTAATTGTTGATATAGTGGAAAAGCCTGTTCCGGAGAAAGACGGCGAAGTCATTGTAAATGTAAATATAGACAAGAACGAAAAAATAAAAATCCAGAAAATATATTTCAATGGCAACAAGATGCTTACCGATTTTCAATTGCGTAAGGCAATGAAAAAGACCAATGAACGGTTTAACCTGAAAGAACGTTTTCGCAACAGCTGGCTTGAGTTTTTCAGCACCAAGAAGTTTACGCCGAAAGAATACGACAACGACAAGAAAAATCTTATCGACAAATACAATGAGTTTGGATACCGCGATGCGGTCATTGTGTCGGATTCCATTGAAACGTATGATAAAAAGCGTATTAACATATACATGGACATTGAAGAAGGCAGGCAATATTACATTAAGGATATTGATTTCGTTGGAAACACGAAATATTCGTCCGAATACTTGAGGAGAATTTTAAATATGAAAGCGGGCGAAGTTTACAATCAGAAAAAACTGATGGAACGCATGTATCAAGACGATGATGCCATGCTGAACGTCTATTCAAACAACGGCTACATGTTTGCAAATGCCGACCCCGTTGAAGTTGAAATCGAAGACGATTCGGTATTGATTGAAGTACGCATTCTTGAAGGTCCGCAAGCGACGATAAACAGGGTTGTCATAAATGGAAACGACCGTCTTTACGAAGATATAGTACGCAGGGAATTGCGTACCAAGCCGGGAGACTTGTTCAGTAAGGAAGAAATCATGCGTTCTCTGCGTGAACTTGCGCAGATGGGACATTTTGACCCTGAAAACATGTCGCCCGATCCTGTGCCCAATCAAGACAACGGAACGGTTGATATTATTTACAATTTGACCTCAAAAGCCAACGACCAGATAGAGTTTTCTCTCGGATGGGGGCAAACGGGGCTTATAGGTAAACTGGGATTGAAATTTACGAATTTCTCGTTAAGCAATTTACTTAATCCCAATATGCGTAAGGGCATCATTCCCCAAGGAGAAGGGCAAAGTCTCAATATCAGCGGACAAACAAACGCTTCTTTTTTCCAGTCATACAGCATTTCGTTCCTCGACCCATGGTTCGGCGGAAAACGACCCAATACGCTCTCCGTCGGAGCTTATTTTACCCGTTATTCCGCAATAAACAGCAGTTTCTTAAACGACAGACAAAGTATGTTGTATAACCAAATGTACAATGATTACTATAGCGGTTATAGCAGCAGTTATTATGGCGGCAGTTATAGCGATTACGGAGATATTTACGGGCTTAGTTACGACAAAAGTAAATATATGCAAATCATAGGTACATCCGTGGGATACGGAAAACGTCTTAAATGGCCGGATGACTTTTTTCAGTT
This sequence comes from Tannerella sp., assembly GCA_031278765.1. Classification (GTDB taxonomy): domain Bacteria; phylum Bacteroidota; class Bacteroidia; order Bacteroidales; family Tannerellaceae; genus Tannerella. The sequence goes on from JAITJX010000077.1 coordinate 19,390, forward strand.
TATGGCTACGGTGAATTATCAATTGTATATGTTGAAAAACTGGACTTCATATAGTTATTTCGGTTTGACGGAAGACGGTAATTATAATGATATTAATCTCGAATTAATGTTACAGCGCAACTCCATCGACAATCCTCTCTATACCCGTTCCGGTTCGCAATTTTCGCTTACGGCTTCGTTCACGCCTCCCTATTCTTTATTGGACGGAAAAGATTATGCCAACATCACTTCCGACGCGGAAAAACATAAATTATTAGAGTATTACAAGATAAAATTCAAAAGTAAGATGTTTCTTCCGCTTCTTCCGCTTTGGCAATACGGAGGTCCCAAACGCACTCCGGTACTGATGTCTCGTGTAGAAGTGGGTTGGATAGGCGACTATAACAAATACAAACAATCACCCTTCGGAACTTTCTACATTGGCGGCGACGGGATGACAAGCGGATATACCTATTCACAGGAAACCGTTGCATTGAGAGGCTACGAAAACGGCTCCATAGCAAATAACGGCGGAAGTTATGCACGCGCCTATTCGCGTTTATCAATGGAACTTCGCTATCCCTTGATTCTTGAACCTTCGAGCACGATATATGCACTTGTATTTGTCGAAGCAGGTAACGGATGGGCAGACATGAAAGATTTTGATCCGTTCAATCTTAAACGTTCTGCCGGCGTCGGCGCTCGTATCTTTCTACCTATGATCGGCCTTATGGGGATTGATTGGGCTTACGGATTTGACAGGCCTACTTCGGACAGTGAAAGAGGCGGAAGCCAGTTTCATTTTATTCTCGGACAAGAATTTTAATAAATATCAACTTTAAAATTAAAAACAATGAAAAAAATTTGTATTTTAGGATCTTTACTGCTGTTATGTTCAATGACATCAAGGATTGAAGCCCAGAAATTTGCACTTATTGATATGGAACGCATTTTGAAGAATATTCCTGCATACGAAATGACAAACGAGCAATTGAATCAATTATCAACAAAGTGGCAAAGTGAAGTTGAGGCGCTGCAACAGGAAGCGCAAAACATGTACAAGAGTTATCAGAGTGATATGGTATTTCTTTCGGCAGAAATGAAAACAAAACGCGAAGAAGAAATTTTTAAGAAAGAGCAGGAAGCGCTGGATTTAAAACGTAAATATTTCGGAACCGAAGGAGAACTGCACAAAAAACGCGAATCACTGATGAAACCTATTCAGGATGAAATCTATGAAGCCGTGAAACAAATTTCCGACGAGAAAGGTTACCAGGTCGTTGTCGATAGAGCTTCGGCTATGAGCATAATTTATGCCTCTCCAAAAATTGACATTAGCGACGAAGTTTTATTGAAATTAGGATATTCAAAATAATTTGTTTACCTTTGCACATCTGAAAATTAAAAAAATAATTAAAAAATAAAAACAAAAATGAAAAAGACTATCTTATTAATGTTAATGTTTATTCCACTCGGAATAATTGCTCAGGAAATAAAAATTGCAGTTGTAAATACCCAAACGCTGTTCATGGCTATGCCTGAAATTTCAACACTCGAAACGGAAATGGCCAATATAAGAAAACAATATGAATCGGAGTTGAAAACAATGCAAGACGAATATAACCGTAAAAATTCCGACTTGATCGCGCAGGGCGATTCCTTGACTGATAACATCAAAATGCTCCGTTTGCAGGAAATACAGGATATTCAAACCCGTATGGAAAATTTTATTCCTATGGCGCAGGAAACGGTAACGAAAAAACAGGAAGAACTAATTGCCCCTATCCAACAAAAAATGGACAAAGCAATTAAAGAGGTAGGCGTTGAAAATGGTTATACGTACATTTTGATTGACAACCCTCAACTGATACTTTTCAAAGGTCCGTTGGCTATTGACGCTACTGATAAGGTCAAAGCCAAATTGGGAATAAAATAACAGATTGATTGTCGGATAACTTAGATTTGTTTGAATTGATTTAGTTTTCAGAACGCTTGTGCCTGTAGGTATGGGCGTTTTTTTTTAACTTCTCAATCCGACAGAGAGAGAAAAATCTCAAATTCATTATGATTGGTATTTTCGATTCGGGGTATGGCGGTCTTACGATTTTCGGTAAGATAAAATCGTTGCTACCCGAATATGACTATACTTATCTTGGCGACAATGCACGCGCACCCTACGGAATACGCTCTTTTGAGGTAGTGTATCAATTTGCGCGTCAAGCGGTAACAAGGCTTTTTGAAGAAGGTTGTCCTCTCGTGATTATCGCATGCAATACGGCGTCGGCAAAAGCCTTGCGCACCATACAGCAATGCGATTTGCCGGCGTCTAAAGACCCGACAAAAAGGGCGCTCGGAGTTATTCGACCGACTGTCGAAATCATTGATACATTGAGCCGGACAAAACATGTCGGCGTTTTGGGAACTTTCGGAACGATTTCTTCACATTCCTACGAATTGGAAATTAATAAATTATTTCCCGATATCATTGTCGCCTCCGAAGCATGTCCAATGTGGGTGCCGCTTGTGGAAAACAATGAATATGAAAGCGCCGGCGCAGATTATTTCATAAAAAAACACGTGGATAACATTCTCAATAAAGACCCGCAAATTGACACATTGCTGCTCGGTTGCACACACTATCCACTTCTTGAACCGAAAATTCGTAAATACTTGCCGCAAGGAGTTACGCTTTTTTCACAAGGTGAACGAGTTGCCGAAAGCCTCAAAGAATATCTGAACAGGCACAGCGAAATGGAAACAAGACTTTCTAAAAACGGAATTTGCAAGTTTCTGACTACCGAATCAGCTGAAAAATTTTCCGAAGCGGCTTCTCTCTTCCTGAAACAAAATATTACGGCACAACATATTAATTTATAACTCGATCATGAAAAACATTCGTTTATTTCTCTGTTATGTATTGATGTTTGTCGTATGCAGTTGCAATTCGCAAAACAAAAAAAACGCCGAATACGACTGGGATGCCAAAATGAAAGACATGGGGCTGATAGACATTAATTTTTGGGAGCCGTCCATTCAATACTATCTTGTATATGCCACAAAAGATAATTTCACGGGCAAACCGCTTTATAACTCGAAATTAACAAAGGCCTGGCTTCATCCCAAAGCCGCTAAAATGCTCCTTCACGCGCAGGATATTTTGAAAAAAGAACGACCTGATTTATCTATCCTTATCTATGATGCGGCACGTCCGATGGAAGTACAGTTTGAAATGGGGCAGTGGGCAAAAAAGACGAATAACGAATATTATGTAGCAGACCCCGAAAAGGGCGGAGGATTACATAACTATGGCATGGCTGTCGATGTTACCCTCATAGATGAAAACAATGAATGGTTGCCGATGGGAACGCCGTATGATTTTTTCGGGCCAGAAGCGCATATTGAAAAAGAAGATGACCTGCTCAAACGCCGGCGCATCACGCCTTCCGAATACAAAAACCGCAAACTGCTCCGCAAAATCATGATACAAGCCGGCTTCACAACCGTCAATAGCGAATGGTGGCATTTCAACGCCTGCTCCCGTTCCGAAGCCCGTGAAAAATATTTGTTGATAGAAAAATAACCGTATAAAAAAAAGACATGAATAAAAACGAATATATCTCCAAACCTCATTACGAAATATTGGACGGATTACGCGGATGGGCTGCCGTCGCAGTACTGGCTTTCCATATTTACGAAACCTACGCTACGGATAAATATTCCCAATGGGTGAATCACGGCTATTTGGCTGTGGATTTCTTCTTCGTTCTTTCCGGCTTTGTCATCGGATATGCCTATGACGGGCGATGGGGCAAAATGACCTCCGGCGACTTCTTCAAACGGCGTGTCATCAGGCTTCATCCGATGGTCGTTTTCGGGATGGCGCTGGGGGCTGTTCTGTTTTATTTCGGAGCATCTGCCATGTTTCCACTTGTCGCCGAAACGCCTGTTTGGAAAATGTTGGCATATATGCTGCTGGGCATGTTGCTGATCCCAACGCCGCCTGCTGCCGATATACGCGGATGGCAGGAAATGCACACGCTGGATGCTCCATGCTGGTCGCTGTTCTTTGAATATATCGCAAATATACTGTATGCGCTCTTTATCCGTAAATTTTCCAACACGCTGCTGGCGGCCTTGGTTTTCCTTTCTGCCTGTGCTACGATCCACCTGACGGTGGCGGTATCGGGAGATGTGATTGGCGGCTGGACCTGGGATGCGCATCATTTGCACACAGGTTTTACCCGCCTCATGTACCCCTTTTTTGCAGGATTACTGCTCTATCGTCTGAAAAAAACGAGATATGTGAAACATGCTTTCCTCTGGAGCAGTTTCTTGCTGCTCACTGTTCTTTTCATCCCCCGAATCGGTGGACGCGAACATGAATGGATGAACGGCCTTTATGAATCGGTTGTCATTCTGGCTGTGTTTCCATTAATTGTTTTTCTGGGCGCCAGCGGCGAAGTGAAAGGAAAATTTGCCCGAAAACTTTGCAACTTCCTGGGTGGCATCTCTTATCCGCTTTACCTGGTCAACTATCCGATTATGTATATCCATACCGGATGGATTTCCGATACCCATTATACTCTGAAAGATACCTGGTGGATTACAGTCCTTCTGTTCATCGGCACAATAGCCTTCTCGTACGCCGTTCAGAAGTTATACGATGAACCCGTCAGGGCATGGATATGGAAAAAGATTCAAGATTCAAGATT
>JAITJX010000164.1 GCA_031278765.1 Tannerella sp.
ACAAAAATAAGAAATATTAGCCAACTTACCAAATTTTTTTATGCCTTTCTTACGTCGAACTCAGGTAAATAAGAAAGGATATTCCAAATACCGCCTGTGTTTTTTGGGGATTACGACCGTGTACAATTATGGTATGCCACTTATTCCCTTGGTAATGTCTCAAATTATCAGGACAAATAGGTATCCATGTGGTTGGAAAAAAACGCTAAAAAGTAACCCGTAGTTTCCGACGGTCGGCGATTTCAATTCCCTGTCAAAGATGGAATCAGAATGTGTTTTTCGGCAGAGGCGGATGAATTTTGGAATTTTGTTGGCAAGAAAAGCAGTCAGCGACGAACATGGCATGTTATGGAACGCCGTTCCGGAATCGTCTTGGCGTGGCACAGCGGGAAAGGGCAAGAGAGGGATTGTGAATTGTTAAACCCCTGTTCGATACAAAAGTATCGCGCCGAATATTTTCCGCCACGCCAACGCCAGACAGGGAAAGACGGTACGTGGAAGATTGAGCGTAAAAATTTTAATTTCATCCCCTTCTCCCCTGAAGCGGTTGAACAGAAAGACAGTCCGTTCTTCAAACAACGAACAGATACACGATAATGTCATTGGGAGGTATATTGAAAGATTTTACTGCAAGACGGGATATTATGGAAATAACAGGTTCTGATAGTTTGAGGCATAAGCTGTATTTACAGGTGAAATCATTATTATTGTCGCCGGTCAACCGTCATTTTCCGATACAGAACTTTGAGAAAATATTCCCGAGCACCTCGTCGGTGGCTATTTCTGATCCCGTTATTTCTCCTAAATAGCGGATACATTCCCGGATGTCTTGTGCGATAAAATCGCCGGAGAGGTTGTTTTCCAGACTTTCCATAACGCGCTTTATTGAATTTTGGGCATTTTTCAACGCTTCATAATGCCGGACATTGCTTACAATCACATCATTTTCGAATATTTGCGGAATCCTGGCTGCTTTTAGCAGGGCTTCCTGAAGGAGTTCGGTGTTAAGGCGCAGTTTTGCCGAGATGTGTATTCTTTCGCAGTTGAACGGTTCAAAAAGTGAATTTAAAATATCAAGCTCTTCTTCCGAGAGCTTATCTATTTTATTGAAAATAAGAATAATTGTTTTTCCTGCAGCCCGTTTGAAGATTTTTTCAGTCAGCCATTCGATATGCTCCGAAACATTTGTACCATCGACCAGCCAAAGCACGATTGTCGCTTGTTCTATTTGGCGATAAGTGCGTTCAATGCCGAGATTTTCGATACTGTCCTGCGTCTTGCGTATCCCTGCCGTATCAATGAATCTGAATGTAATTCCCTGAATATTGACCTTGTCTTCAATCACATCGCGTGTTGTGCCGTGAATATCCGATACAATGGCCTTTTCCTCGTTCAACAATAAGTTCAGAAGCGTTGACTTTCCAACATTTGTCTCGCCGACCAGGGCAACAGGTATGCCATTTTTCAGCACATTTCCTGTCCGAAACGAATCGGCTAATCGACCGATTTTCTGCTCTATGTTTCGCGAAAGGGTTTTCAGTTTCTCACGGTCGGCAAATGCGACGTCTTCTTCCGAAAAATCGAGTTCGAGCTCAATATACGTTACAAAATCGAGCAGTTGAGAGCGCAATTCTTTCAGTTCAGTCGAAAAACCGCCGCGCATTTGGTTCATCGCCATGCGGTGCGTTGAAGCCGATTGCGTAGCAATAAGATCTGCAACGGCTTCTGCTTGCGACAAATCCATTTTACCATTCAGGAAAGCACGTTGGGTAAATTCTCCGGCAGCAGCAAGTCGGCAACCGTTTTCAACCAGTAATTGCAGGATTTTTTGTTGAATAAAAATCGAGCCGTGACACGAAATTTCAACCGTATCTTCACCTGTATAAGAGTGGGGGGCGCGAAAAACGCCAACAAGCGCCTCGTCGATTAGCGGAGCGTCAAATGTTTGGGACGGAAGGGGATTATAAATTTCGGATTTCGGATTGATTATTTTTCCAAAAACAATGGTATTGGCTTGTTGTTCGGCAAGTTTTCCCTTCCTTGTCGAAATAAATATTCTGTCACAAATATCAAAAGCCTCTTTTCCCGAAATTCTTATTACGGCAATGCCTCCTGTTCCGAGAGGCGTTGAAATGGCGCAAACAGTATTATCCATCATAGAAAGTTATACTTCAACAAGTTTATAATTCAAAGTTCCGATACCTATCTTTTCGCCGTGTTCGAGACCTGCCTGCCAATTCGTATCGGGATGTATCAACTTAAATTTATCTTCCCTGAGATAAGCGCCTGCGCCGTGATTGTCGGCAATGATGTTATTTGCCAGAGCAGGCGCTTTCGTGACAAGGTCGGCACAAGCATGGTCGAGGGCAACAGGGTCAAATGAAGCAGCAATACCCAGGTCAGGAACCAAAGCCGCATCATTGTGTCCCCAGCAATCGCATTCGGGAGAAACGTTCATGATGAAACTGATATGAAAATGAGGTTTGTCTCGGAGAACGGCTTTTGTGTATTCGGCAATTTTTCTGTTCAGATTTTCCGATGTATCCCATTCGCTTAAAACAACTCCTTCATATTGGCACAAAGCAACGCACTGTCCGCATCCGACGCATTTATCATATTCAATAAATGCCTTTTTGCCGCCTCCGATGTGAATGGCGTTATGAGCGCAGTGTTTTACACAAACGCCGCAGCCGGTACATTCTTCCTCATCCACTTTTGGTTGCGAACCGGAATGAAGTTCAAGTTTGCCTGCCCTGCTTGCCGCTCCCATGCCGAGATTTTTAAGCGTACCGCCGAATCCACTTTGTTCGTGTCCCTTGAAGTGCGACATACTCAGCACAATATCTGCATCAATAACGGCTGCGCCTATTTTCGGAGATTTACAGTATTCGCCGTTGATTTCCACTTCTCTTACTTCGGTACCTTTTACTCCGTCTGCAATAATCACATTACAATTTGCAGTCAGCGGATTGAATCCGTTTGCAACAGCGCTGTTCAAATGGTCAACCGCATTGGATCTTCCACCCGAATATAGCGTATTGCTATCGGTCAGGAACGGTTTTGCTCCGAGATTTTTAAGTAGTGTAACAATGCGAGCTACATAGTTCGGGCGGATATATGCCAGATTGCCCGGCTCGCCGAAATGTATTTTTATTGCTACAAACTTTCCTTTGAAATCAATTTTTTCGATATTTGCCTTTTTTACTAACTTTTCCAGCTTGTCCGGTAAACTGTTGCCCGGTCTGGTACGAAGATTTGTGAAATAAACTTTTGACGCCTCCATAATTTTTTCAGATTTAATTTACAATATTAAGCAAACATTCCGAATCAGAGGGTATTTTTATTGTTAAATAAATTTAAAAAATAGATTTTCATAAAAATTTCATCCAAAAAGCGTATTCTTGTAAAATAATGTTTATCTTTGTAAGTTTTAATTCAAAAATGAAAAAAATAAAATGAAAATATATTATAATGACAAAGCGATGGTTTTTAAAAACTTTAACGGAGCAAGAAACACGAATGCAAGAATTGTTGGCGGAGGAGTTGAAACTCAACCCTGTTATTGCTACATTGCTTGTACTGCGCGGCATAACGACTTCGGAGGGGGTAAAGAAATTCTTCAGGCCAAGCCTCAACGATTTGCATGACCCATTTCTGATGCCGGACATGTCCAAAGCAGTTAAACGCTTGAATAAAGCGTTGGGGAACAATGAGAAGATATTGATTTACGGAGATTATGATGTGGACGGAACAACGGCAGTATCGCTTGTTTACCGTTTTTTGCGACCGTATTCCACGATGCTGGACTATTATATTCCCGACCGCTATGACGAAGGGTATGGCATTTCATATCGCGGTATTGACTTTGCCGTGGAAAACGGTTTCAAACTGATAATTGCGCTTGACTGCGGTATCAAAGCCATCGAAAAGGTAGATTATGCAAACGAGAAAGGTGTTGATGTAATCATTTGCGATCACCACATGCCCGATGAAACGCTTCCCGACGCTTTGGCCGTGCTTGACGCAAAAAGAAAAGATTCCGAATATCCATATGAACATCTGTCGGGGTGCGGCGTGGGATTTAAATTCATGCAAGCCTTTGCGAAAAGTAACGACATCCCTTTTTCGAAACTTGAAGGGCTGCTCGAACTCACCGCCGTAAGCATAGCCTCCGACATTGTCCCCATTACGGGAGAAAACCGGATACTTGCCTGTTACGGCCTGCGACATCTCAACAACAATCCAAGTATAGGACTGAACGGAATTATTAAAACGTCGGGGCTTGCGGGAAAAGAGGTAACGATAAGCGATATAGTATTTAAGATAGGACCTCGTATCAATGCTTCGGGGCGGATGATGAACGGACGCGAAGCGGTAGACCTGCTGCTTGCCAGAGATGAACGAAGCGCTGACGAAAAAAGCGCCAACATTGATCAATACAATGAAGAACGAAAAGAGATGGACCGGAAGATCACCGACGAAGCCAATGCAATCATCGACGATTTCCGCGATATTGACGACCATAAAGGCATCGTCGTATATAATCCGGACTGGCACAAGGGAGTGATAGGAATTGTTGCTTCACGGCTGACGGAAAAATACTACCGTCCGGCAGTTGTGCTGACAAAATCTTCGGAATTGATAACCGGCTCGGCGCGTTCCATCTTCGGTTTCGACATGTACAAGGCCATTGAAAGCTGCAAGGATATTCTCGAAAACTTTGGCGGTCATACGTATGCAGCCGGACTGTCTTTAAAAGAAGAAAACCTTGAAACATTCAAAGAACGTTTCATGAAAATCGCTTCTGAAGAAATTACGCTGGAACAAATGACGCCACTTATTGATGTCGACGAAGTCATCAAACTCTCCGCCGTGAACGCTTCGTTGATGAATGAACTGAAAAGAATGAGTCCCTTCGGCCCGGAAAACGAAAGACCTGTTTTCTGTTCATATAACGTATATGATTTCGGAACTTCACGCATTGTAGGCAAAGACGGTACGCATCTGAAACTTGATTTGATTGACGACAGTACGAAATCACCCGTCAGTGCCATCGCTTTCAGTATGAGCGAACATGCCCAATATATTAAGGAAAGGAAACCCTTCGACGTCTGTTATTCCATCGAAGAAAACATCTATAATGGAATAACTTCCATTCAATTAGTAATAAAAGATATAAAACTGTCAAATACGCAATCCTGAAGTGGCGGATATTCTCTATGATACGCTGGAAAAATACTGGGGATACAAGTCTTTCAGGCCACTACAGGAAGACATCATCCGTTTCGTACTTGCTGGTAACGACACTCTGGGACTGATGCCCACGGGCGGCGGCAAATCATTGACTTTTCAAGTTCCGGCGATGACCGTGGAAGGATTGTGTATCGTTGTCACGCCTTTAATTGCATTAATGAAAGACCAGGTAGACAATCTGCGTTCTCGCGGGATAAAAGCGACAACCGTCTATTCCGGCATGACCGGCGACGAAATCAACAAACACCTCGACAATTGCATTTACGGAGATTACAAATTTCTTTACATTTCGCCGGAAAGAATCCATACGGAACTCTTTAAAAGAAAACTTCCGGCGATGAACGTATGTATTCTTGTCGTAGACGAAAGTCACTGCATTTCACAATGGGGATATGATTTCCGTCCCTCATACCTGCGTATTGCAGAGATCCGCAAAATACTCCCCGAAAGCGTCCCAGTACTTGCCTTAACTGCGACAGCAACGCCCGATGTAATCGATGATATTCAGGAAAAACTGCTTTTCCGGAAAAAAAATGTCCTTCGAAAAAGCTTTGTACGCGACAATCTTGCCTATATGGTTCGCATGACAGAAAATAAAATGGACGCACTGATAAACATTCTCCGGCGTGTTGCCGGAACGGCAATTGTATACGTCAGAAACAGAAAAAACACGCAGGAAATAGCCCAAATGCTGCAACGCGAAGGATATTCGGCAGATTTCTTCCATGCAGGACTGCAACGTGAAGAAAAGATACGGCGGCAAGACGCATGGAAAAACGGGACATGCAGGATTATAGTAGCTACAAATGCGTTTGGAATGGGTATCGACAAACCCGACGTGCGAATAGTCGTACACATTGATATGCCCGGTTCACTCGAAGAATATTTTCAAGAAGCGGGAAGAGCAGGACGAGACGAAAAAAAGTCATATGCCGTAGCTTTGTGCTCTTCGAACGAAAGTTCAATACTGAACAAACGAATTTCCAATGAATATCCCGATAAAAAAACCATTATACGCATATATGAAGCCCTGGGGAATTATTTTCAAATAGCTGTCGGCTTTGGCGCTTCCCTGACGCGCGATTTCTCGATCCAGGATTTTTGCAGAAGCTTTAAATTCTCTGCCGTTCAAATACATAATGCGCTGAAAATACTTGAATCTGCCGGATATTTGGAATACGACGAAGAACCGGACAGCAACTCGCGAATACTTTTCTTCGTCAATCGTGACGAACTTTACAGGATGAAATTCGATAAATTGTCGGACGACATTATTCAAGTCATACTGCGTTCGTACACAGGCATATTTGCCGACTATGCCTTTATCGACGAATCAGTGATTGCCGCACGTACAGGCGCTTCGCACGATGATGTATACAAAGCGTTGGTAATGCTTTCCAAATCTCATGTAATCAACTATATCCCCCGCAGGAAAATGCCTCAGATTGTATTTGTTCGCAACCGTGAAGAAACAAATCGGGTCGTCATCCCGCGAAGCGTATATGAGGAACGTCTTGAGCGGAAACAAAAACGAATGAAAGAAGTTGTCGAATATATCAATGACCAAAAACATTGCAGGACAAAGATTCTCTTACGCTATTTCGGCGAAAAGCTGAATAAGGACTGCCGCATCTGCGACGTTTGCCTTCGTAAAACACACTCCGGACTGAAAAACTGGGAGATCAATACCCTGAAAAATAAACTGATGCAGGAATTAAACGAAAAAAAATCCATACCGGCCAATGTCTTAGCCATGGAACTGCCTCTGGAAAAGGAAAAAAACCTCACAGCGCTACGCTATTTAATAGACAATGACGAAAATATACAATATAAAAATGGAGTAATCAGTCTTGTCTCATTCACAGAGGCTAAACATATCGGATGTAACTTGTCCTGATGTCCGGAAAAGCACGCATACTGTCTGCCTGAAAATCCACGATACTCAAATTCAGAGCAATTTCTATGCGAAAAAAAATCGGATCTTTTCATTCAACCGGCCATCCGGAAATCCGAAAAACTGAAATATTAATCCCTAACTCCGCTCAAGTTAGGAAGTCTATATCGATTTTTGCGAAAAGCCTTTGCATTTTTTTTGTAATTTCGGATTGAATCCATTGCCCTCTAATCTTCATTTTGTAAATAG
>JAITJX010000130.1 GCA_031278765.1 Tannerella sp.
ATCCGGTACGGGATGGAAACCATCCGGTACGGGATAAGATTCAATACATATATGACAGGATTTCATAGCCTGAGTTCGGGATAAGGAATAGCCGTTTACGGCTTATATATCAATAGAACACGATTTTCTATTGATATGTATCTCCTGTGGAGAATCCATGCGTTGATTTTTATCCGGAAAACATTTTTATTATCCCAGACTCAGGTTTATACGACAACCCCTTCCGGGAATTGCATGGCAACGCAGTGGAGCGAGCCGTGCTGTTTGAGCAGGATGCGGGAGTCGATGCCGGTGATATTGCGGTGGGGGAAAGCGTTTTGCAGTTTTTGTTTTGCAATAGCGTCTTTGTGCGAGCCGTAGAAAGGCATTATTACGGCGTCGTTGATTATTAAAAAATTTGCATAGGTGGCCGGCAAACGGATGTCTTCCTCCCTGTCGATGATTTCGTCCGCCATTGGTAGCGGAACAAGGCTGTAGGGCTTGCCGTCGAGCGTGCGGAAGGCTTTCAGTTCGTCTTCCATTGCTTTGAGTTCTTCATAATGTTCGTCTGTCGAGTCGGCGCATTTCACGTAAGCGATTGTATTTTCGTTGCAAAAGCGTGCGAGCGTATCTATGTGGCCGTCGGTATCGTCGCCTTGCAGGTAGCCGTTTTCGAGCCGTAGAATCCTTTTTGCGCCAAAAAAGTTTTTCAGATGGCATTCAATCTCTTCTTTGTTCAGGTATTCGTTGCGATTGACCGACGCGAGGCACTTCGCCGTTGTCAGGATCGTACCTTTCCCGTCGGATTCGATGCTTCCTCCTTCGAGTACAAAGGGCTGCATGTTCACCACTTCAACATCTTTATGAAAGGTTTTTGTTTCGGCAAGCCGGCGTGTAATCAGGTTATCGAGATTTGCCGGATATTTCATTCCCCATCCGTTGAAAACGAAATCATAAATAACCGGTTTCTCGTCGAGAAAGACGGTGATGCCGGCATGGTCGCGCGCCCAGGTGTCGTTGTAATCCATCGTCCGGAAGATGACTTTGTCAAAATCAATCCCCTGCAAGCGTCGTCTCGCTTCGGCTTCGCTGTTGCAGACTGTTATCAGTTTTTCATGTTTGACTATTTCGCGGGCAAGATTTGTGTAAACGGCTGCGACCTCATCGAGGACAGGTTGCCAGTCTGTCGCTTCGTTGGGCCATGTCAGCTGTACGGCGCTTTGCGGATGCCATTCGGGCGGGAGTATAATTTTTTTGTCCATGATGAGAGGGAATCTTAATCCATTCTTGTTTTGTAGTCTTCATAACCGTACCGGCGCAATAGTTCGAGCCTGCCGTCGGTATGCAGCATGGCTATGGAAGGGTGGGGGACGCCGTTGAACATTGTAGTTTTCACGGTTGTGTAGTGTATCATGTCTTCAAAGATGATGCTGTCGCCCGTTTTCAATGGTTTCTCAAAACGCCAGCATCCCGCATAATCTCCCGACAGGCAGCTGTTGCCTCCCATACGGTAAATATTTTCTCCTGCGGGGAAGTTGCAGATTTCCGCCCCTCTGATTTCCGGCTGATAAGGCATTTCAAGGCAGTCCGGCAAATGGCAGGCGAAGGAAATGTCGAGTATCGCCGTTTTGACGTTGTGGTTTTCAACAATATCGACGACCGTGGCAAATAGCGTCCCCGTATGCCAGACAAAAGCTGCGCCCGGTTCAAGTATGATTTTCAGATGCGGATATTTCATCCGGAACGATTTGAGCAGCGATACAAGATGTTCGACGTCATAGTCTTGTCGTGTCATCAGATGTCCTCCTCCCATGTTGAGCCATTGGATTTGCGAGAGATATTTCCCGAATTTCTTTTCGACGGCGTCCAGGACTTTTTCCAGGTCGCGGGAAGTATTTTCGCAAAGCGCGTGGAAATGCAGTCCTTCGATGCCTTGGGGGAGTTTTTCAGGGAGCAGGTCTGCAACGACGCCCAGACGCGAGCCGGGCATTGCCGGATTATAAAGGTCGGTTTCAACAACCGACGTTTCCGGGTTGATGCGAAGGCCGCATGAAACATGCCTCTGCAACCGCAGTGTACGTGGATAAAAACGCTCGAATTGCGAAAGCGAATTAAAAGTGATATGGCTGCTGTGCATCATAAAAACCGGAAAATTTTCTTCCGTATAAGCCGGCGCATAGCTATGTGCAAGGCAGTCCATTTCTTCCGATGCCATTTGCGCTTCGTTCACCGAACTGCTTGCCGCTGATTTAAAACCGTATTCCTTGAATATCGGGAAAGTTTTCCACAGGGCGAATGCTTTGAAGGCAAGGATTATTTCCACTCCGGTTTTTTCGCTGATGTTTTTTATCAGTTGCAGGTTTTTTCTGAGCAATTCTTCTTCGATGATGTAAGACGGGCTTACCATAAGGCTTGACTTTGAGAGTTTATCCATTTTTCAATACTTTTAATTTGGCGTATTTTAACAGGAGGGTTCTTCTTCCGGCGTTTTTAAATTCGACGGTCGCTTTCAAATCGTTGCTCTCCATTTCTATCTTCAATACTTTTCCTTCTCCGAATTTATCATGTCGAACGGTATTTCCGACAGATAAACCTTCTGTTGCAGTTATGCTGGATTTCGGCATTTCGACGTGTTTTGGCATCTCCGGAAATAGGGCGATATGCCTGTTTTGCGCCGGAAGTTCCATATTGTTGGGATAATCAATATATTTCTCGTTAATATCTTTAAGAAAATAGCTTGGCGAAGCCGTAACTGTTTTGCCGTTACGAAAGCGATGTTTTGCATAGGTGATGATACAGTTTTGTTTGGCGCGGGTAATGGCTACGTAGAAAAGTCGCCGTTCTTCTTCGACAGCCCGCATGTCGCCCTGGCTCATCATCGACGGGAACAGGTCGTTTTCCATACCGGCAATGATAACGTTTTCAAATTCCAGTCCTTTTGCCGCATGAACGGTCATCATTGTAACAACGTCTTTTTTCTCGTCCCTGTTTTTTTCGTCCTGGTCGGTCAGGAGTGAAATTTCAACAAGAAAGTCGGTCAGCGAGAAGTTTTCAGCTCCTTCTTCCCTTCTCAGGGTTACAAATTCGGTCATTGCGTTCATCAGTTCTTTAACGTTTTCCTGCCGGCTGATTCCTTCGGCGGTAGTATCAGTGAACAGGATGTCGGCCAAGCCGCTGTATTTTATCACATACTCCAGCATCTCCGGCGCCGAAAGTTCCCTGTTTTTCGACCGGAAGTCCGTTATTATATCGTAAAAGGCTTTCAATTTTGCAAGTGTTCCTTTGCTCATCGGCGTTCCGGTATTTTCCTGCTGCGAAATGACGTTCCACATGCTTGTGTTTTTTTCAACGGCAGCGGCTTGCAGCCTGTCTATCGTCGTGCTTCCTATTCCGCGGATGGGATAATTGATAATCCTTTTCAGCGCTTCTTCGTCGTTGGGATTGATAATGACCCGCAGGTAGGCGACGATGTCTTTTATTTCCTTGCGCTGGTAAAACGATTGCGAACCGTAAATTCTGTATGGAATCTGGTGTTTACGCATGGTTTCTTCAAGTACGCGAGACTGGGCGTTGGTGCGGTACAGAACGGCAAAATCGGAATAGGAATATTTTTGCCGCATTTTCATTTCGAGTATTTGGGAAGAGACGATATATCCTTCTTCATGATCGGAATATGCGGCAAGGACAACTATTTTATTGCCCCATTCTTTTTCCGAATATACGTTTTTAAACATTTGTTCCCTGTTTTTTTTGATCAAGCTGTTTGCCGCATTTACAATGTTTTGTGTAGAACGGTAATTCCGTTCGAGTTTAAAAATCCTACATTCGGGGAAATTGTCTTTAAAACGGAGCATGTTGTCAATATTTGCGCCTCTGAACGAATAGATACTTTGCGCATCGTCGCCGACAATGCAAATATGACGGTGTTTTTCGCTCAGTTGTCTGACGATAAGATGTTGTGCGAAATTTGTATCCTGATATTCGTCCACGAGTATAAATTTGAACTGATTGCGGTATTTTTCGAGTATTTCCGGATGGTCTCTCAAGAGAATATTGGCATAGAGCAGCAAGTCGTCGAAATCCATGACGCTTGCATTGTAGCAACGGATTTGGTATTTTTTGTAAATATCCCTTATCAGCGGTACTTTTGCCTTCGCGTCATATTCGTTCAAGTTTTTGTTTGTTGCATATACATTGCTTGTGATCAGGCAATTTTTTGCATTTGAAATCCTGTTTTGCACCAGGCCGGGTTTATATGCGCCCTCGTCTAATCCCATATCTTTGATGATGGTTTTAATCAAGCTTTTCGAATCGGAAGCGTCATATATCGTGAAATCGGACGAATAACCGATATGTTGGGATTCGCGGCGAAGAATATTGTAGAATATGGAATGAAACGTCCCCATCCACAGATAGCGCGCCATATAGTCGTCCGTTATGGCTGCAATGCGCTGTTTCATTTCGCGAGCGGCCTTGTTTGTAAACGTCAGCGCAAGTATTGTATGGGGCTGATAGCCTGATTTCAGGAGGTATGCTATTTTGCATGTCAGCACGCGCGTCTTCCCCGAACCGGCGCCTGCAACTACGAGAGAAGGGCCGTCGTTGTAGAGAACTGCCTCTTTTTGACTTTCATTTAATTCTCTGATGATGTTTTCCACAGGAAAATCCTCGTTTAAAACCTGACAAATCTGTAAACATAATTTTCTTCGCTTACGAGTACCAGCTCGCCGCCTCTGCATTTTTCTATGATAAATGTACGTTTGAAATCCATCCAGTCCGTATTTTCTAAGTATGAGCTGGATTCAATTTCGATTGCAAGGATATTATCGTGTTCCGTTCTGTATCCGGTAAGTTGAACGTACATATCTTTTTGGACCAGGTATATTTGCAGTGTAAACAGCGATATTGACTGGAAATTATACCACAACGTATCAACGTAGCTTACGACGCCTTCGCGTTCTACCGTTTTCAACTGCCATTTCCCCTTTATGGGCGAATTTCCCATATCTTTACACGAGAGGAGTAACAGCAGCAGCGAGAGGGTGATAAAATACAATACCTCTTTCATGTCTTTTTTTATTGCAAAGGTAATTTATTTTTCTGTATATATATATAATAGGCACCCCAGCCGGACAGTATTCCCAGTATTATGCCGGGCACAACGTCGGTAATGAAATGCGCTCCGAGATAGATGCGCGAATAGGCCATCCATGTTGCCCAAAGGAAGATGGAGATGGAATACCATTTATTTTTTACTGCCAAAGTCGACAACATGGCAAAAGCATAGGCATTGGTCGTATGTCCGGATATAAATCCAAAATCACCCTGTGCCAGGTAATCGTGTACTTTCCGTACATGTTCCATAAAACAGGGATGGCTCGTGGGACGGAAACGCTTAAACAGCGGCTTGAATACCATATCGGTAATCATCAGGTTGCAGGCCACGGACAGGAGGGTGCACACCGTCATTCGGAGCCATTCGCCGTGTCTTTTCCAAAGAAAATATGCGGGGACAAGCAGGAGAGGAAACCATATCCAGAAACTTGAAAACAGGAGCATTAAACGGTCAAGCCACCACGTATGGGTTCCGTTGATGACGTAAAACATATTACGTTCGTATTCAAGCAACCGTTCAACCATGGGAGAGTTTTATTTTTAACTTATCAAGCATATCTTTCGTCATGGTTTCCAGATCGTATTCCGGCATCCAGCCCCATTCCATACGCGCACATGCGTCGTCGAGAGAATCAGGCCATGATTCGGCAATGCTTTGCAGGACGGGATTTATACTGTATTCCATCCGAAAATTCGGCGCATGTTTCCTGATTTGGGCAGACAGTATTTCGGGATCAAAGCTCATGGCTGTTATATTGAAAGCATTGCGGTGAACGAGTTTTGCAGGGTCGGCTTCCATCAGTTTGATGGCAGCATTCAGCGCATCGGGCATGTACATCATGTCCATAAAAGTTCCCGCAGCAATTGGACAGAGAAATTTTTCTCCTTTCACGGCCGAATAAAAGATATTTACGGCATAATCCGTTGTTCCGCCGCCAGGAAGCGTTGCAGAGGAAATGATTCCGGGAAAGCGCACCGAGCGCGTATCCACGCCGAAACGTTTAAAATAATAGTCGCTCAACAATTCGCCGCTCACTTTTGTAACGCCATACATGGTTTGCGGATTGCGAATCGTGTCTTGCGGCGTTTTATCCTTTGGCGTATCGGAACCAAAGACGCCGATGGAACTGGGAGTGAATACGGCACAATGACGTTCGCGTGCAATTTCAAGAACGTTGAACAGCCCCTCAACTCCTATTTTCCATGCCGCCTGCGGTTTCTCTTCGGCAACCTTCGACAGTAGCGCAGCCAGGTTGTATATGGTATCAATATTGTACCGCGTCACAATGCCGGCAATCTGCCAGGCATCCGTAACATCTGCCGGCGCCGCAGGCCCCGTCTCCAAAAGTGCGCCCTCAGGCTCGGCACCGGCTATATAACCCGCTACCACAACGCCGTGCGGATAACGCTTGCGCAGTTCCATTGTCAGTTCCGAACCGATTTGTCCCGTAGAGCCGATTATTAAAATATTCTTCATATTAATATTTCGTTTTTTTGTAGAACAAGGCTGCAAAGATAATAAAATTCTTTCATCTCTTAATCGCCGTCACGCCGCGCTTTGCCGGCAACGAACACGCCATAAAAATGACCGAACCGTGATTCTTTCCAAAAGAGTCACGGTTCAAACATCATCACATAACATACAGAGCGATCGCAAGCGGCGGACAGCTGGTTTATTTAGAATTGTAGAATGCGTCGTTCATTTGAACGATAACGTTCTTCAAACTGCTGCAACCGGCAAATATGTTCTCTCCAACACTTCCAATATCTGCCACGCTGCTCGGAATAGTGACGGACGTCAAGTTGCTGCAGCCGTTAAAAACATTATTTCCAATGCTTGTCACGCCGTCCGGAATGACAACAAACGTCAGGCTACTGCAACCATTAAAAGTCCCCCCATCTGATGCTTGTCACGCTAAAGGGAATGGCAACGGACATCAAGCTGCTGCAACCTTGAAAAGCGCTCCCTCCGATATTTGCCACACTGCCTGGAATGGCGACGGACGTCAGATTACTGCAACCGTAAAAAGCATACGTCCCGATATTTCTCACGCCGTTGTTGATAACCACAGCGGTAATGCCTCCGCTGCTGTCGTACCAGGGGACTTCTCCGGAAGAAGAATAATCCGCCATTGCCCCTTTCCCGCTTATGGTAAGCGTATAATTCCCGGAAGTTCCGGCAAGTTTCCATTTGCAGTCTTCGGAAGTTCCGTAAGTCGCTTTCTGTGCAAAACCGGCTATGGAAAACAGCAGCAGCATTGATGAAATTGGGGCAATACCGAGAATGCAGTTCGCATACAAGTCTATTCTGCAATTATCGCATATTGTCTAGTCGCAATAGTACAGAATGACTTAACCCAACTTGGCACGGATATTCACGTAACCAACTTTCAATCAGGAATATACACTGTATACACTTCACTTATGGGGGACTACAGATTTTTCATGATCTCCAATTATCTGACATCC
>JAITJX010000081.1 GCA_031278765.1 Tannerella sp.
TAATTGTTTTCGTGGTTGATTTTAGTGAATACGATAATTTGCGTATAGGGGGATGCTTTTGCTTTTTTGTTACCTCTTTATGATTCTCCGATTTTATTTATCCCTTTCTGAATTGCTGCCTTTTTTCTTAAAGATTGGCGGTTTCATAAAAAAACCGTATCTTTATCGCAATTTTTATTAATGCTTAAAGATATAACACTATGATTGAATTTATTTATAACTTATCTGTAGATATGAAAGTATATTGGGGTATTGCAGCGTTTGCTACCCTGATTTTCATACTGCAGTCCATCCTTACTTTCACAGGAATGGACGCTCATGACGGAACAAATGCCGATTTCAGCGGGCACGATTTGCAAGGAGGCGAAGAACCGTTCCAGCTCTTTACGTTTCGAAATCTCGTCAATTTCCTGCTCGGCTTTTCGTGGGCAGGCATTGCTTTTTCAGACATTATCGGCAATCGCATATTGCTGATGACCGTTGCCTTTGTGACAGGCGTATTATTTATTGCCGTTTTTTTTCTGATAATGCGTCAATTAATGAAACTTTCCGAAGACAATTCCTTTAATATTAATAATGTATTAAACCAAATTGCCGAAGTTTACATTCCGATTCCCGAAAAGAAAAAAGGTAAAGGGAAAATTTCCATTTCCGTGCGAGGCTCAATGCACGAAATCGATGCCATTAGCGACTGTGAAACCCGTATTCCTTCCGGTACAAACGTACGGGTTGTGAAAATAGAAAACGAAGCGCTTGTTTGGGTAGAAAAACTGTAAGCGTAAAAAGCGTGGATATGAAAGTATTGTCTAAGAATAAAAAAACTCGCATGAAACCGTTATTATTTCAAAAAATTGTATGTATTGCGGCAGGAATACTGCTTAATGCAAGTATCTCCCGGATGCAAGCGGCAGGAGACCCTGAGATTGTCATTAATTACATTCCTCCGACAGGAGAAGGAGGCGTTGCCGAAGGACGGGTTATATGGGATGGCCTCGCGAACAATAACGCCGGACAGTATGCCGTAATTGCGATGCTGCACGCTTCGTGGGGAAGCGACTATGTAAAACCCTACAACAACAACTACCTGAATGTCATCGACGAATCGGGTAATTTTTCGATAGACATTACTACCGGAGGAGAAAGCGATTATGCGATAGCCGACGTCAGTTTTTATTTTGTATTGCGCGCAACATTCGGCGGCATGGACGGAAGTAGTGTGAATGTAGCTTCAATGGCAGGTAAATATCTCGGTCGACCGCTGACGGTGAACCGGAACGATTTCTGGTCGAATCGACCGTTGCCACCCGTGCCGAGTATTCGTCCGGGATTGACGGAGGCTGGCAGACGTATCACATTATCATGTCAAGCGGGAGGAGCTGTTTTCTACACGCTGGACGGCAGCGACCCTGCTTCTTCTTCCTCTGCTCGGATTTATGATGGCAACACCACATTTACTGTACCCTCCGCCGGTTCGCTGCTCGTCAAGGCTGTAACCGAAATGTCAAGCTCGTTCAGTTCGCCGGCATCTTTCGTATGGTTGCCCCAGGAAGCGCTCACTACTCCGTTTTGGGGCATCAACGTTTCGCTTGCATTGAATGGTGAATATTTCGGCTTCCCGCTGTCGGAAGAAACGACACGTGCAAGAATGGCGCCGATAGCCTTGCTTGCAAAGTGGATCAGAACTTTCGGGACATTGAACAACGGGCATCCGTACATCAACAAAATTGCCAAAGAGCAAGGTCTGCGAACAATGATCGGCGTACACGTTACCGGCAATACTCTTGAAAACAATGCACAAATACAAGGCTTGCGGCAAATCCTGCAAACAGGCCCGGCGCCGGATCTCATAGCAGTGGGAAACGAATGTAACTACGGGGGGATTGCTTCGGCAACGCTGGCTTCATGTATTGACGCCGTACGCAAAGCCGTAAAAGATGCAGGTTTCGTAATACCCGTCGGAAGCGTGGATATTCCGGGCGTTTCGTGGAGCCGCTCCGTACTGGATAAACTCGATTTCATCGGCGTGAATATTTACTGCGGAACATGGGACAAAACGCCCGAAAATGAAATGGTAAATGCACTTATCCGAACATACGCAAACGAAGTTGCCGCATTTCCGGCAAAATTCATTTTACTGACTGAAACAGGGTCTCCATATTCGGGCGGTGCATACGGCGTAGAAGACGGCGTAATCCAAACTCCTTCGCCGCAAAAAGCCGCAAGGTATTTGGATGGAGTCCTCGACTGGGTTGCCCGCGACAAGGTTCCGGCTTTTTACTTTGAGGCTTATGACGAACCGGTCAAGTCGCAAAACGGAGGACATCCCATTGAGCAGTATTTCGGACTGATGGACGGCAACCTTCAACTGCATCCGTTTTACGGCGATGTGCTCAACAAGTACGTGACGGCCACCAGACCTGTTCATGCCACCGGTATAACGCTATATCCGAATCCGACTTCGGGCATCGTTTTCCTGGGAACGGAAAGCGACGTAAAAGTTTATGATATCCGAAGAGGCGTATTGCTGCAAAAAACCCTCAGCAACCGGGTAGATTTATCCGCCTGTCCGCCGGGGGTCTACCTCTTACGAATAAACGAAACATTTGCCAAAGTGGTGAAGAAATAGAATGCCCGCCAAACAGTTTTCGTCGATAAAAACTGCCAGGCAGGGCATGGCAAGCCGGACAAAATTTTGGAGAAGATTTTTTCTCTACAAATCCACAACAAAAGCTTTTAATTGAGGATTCTGC
Source organism: Tannerella sp. (assembly GCA_031278765.1). Lineage (GTDB taxonomy): Bacteria > Bacteroidota > Bacteroidia > Bacteroidales > Tannerellaceae > Tannerella. The sequence goes on from JAITJX010000081.1 coordinate 2,751, forward strand.
ATCGACTTGGGAACGGAAGCGCGAATGATTTTCATGATTTCGTTCAACATGGTTTTACGCACATATTCTTTGCTGACAACCAAACTTATTTCCCTGACAGCCGTCAGGTTTTTGAACGCGCGCAGGTTCTCCTGTTTCTCTTCGCTTAATCCCATGGCATGCATTTCCGGAATAATGGTGATGCCCGAATTATAGTCGACGACATTTACCAGCGTTTCGATATTTCCGGATTCATATTTGACGGACGATGTGCTGACAACATTCTTTTTCATGCGGCACAGACGTTCGATTTGTCCCCGCAAACAATGTTCATTCTCCAGTAACCATAAATTATTAATATTGATTTCGTCCAAATCTATTTCCTTTTTATCATGCAGTTCGTCCAGAGGCGAGACATAAGCGTAAAATTTCTCGTAATACAACGGATATTCATTCAGAGCGGAATGATGAAGCGGTCCCGCCATTATGCCGCCATCCAGCGTGCCGTTTATTAACTCTTGAACGAGAGCGCCGGTCGTCGATTCTTTCAATGTCACCTCGATTTCATTTCCGCTGCTTTGCTGTTTGTGAAGTATTACGGGGACAAGACAGGTCGCTACTGTAGGAATAATACCCAGTTTGAAACTGCCTTTGACTGTTTGTTGCTCGCTTTCGACCACTTCCTTTATCCGGTTGAAATATTGGAGCGAGATACGCGCCTGCGCAATAATTTGTTTCCCGATGGCAGTAGGCTCTACCGGATGCCTGGCACGGTCAAAAATCTTTACATTTAACTCGTTCTCCAGTTTTTGAATCATCATGCTCAAAGTAGGTTGTGTAACAAAACACATCTCCGCCGCTTTGGCGAAATGCCGGAAATTATCGACGGCTATTATGTATTCCAGTTGTTGAATATTCATACTGTATAAATTTTATTTATGCAAAGATAAAAAATATCAGTTTGTTTGATATTGTTTATAGCCGTAAATTTGCAAAAAATTTTAGAAATATTTATATTCACAAAATCAAAAAATTAAAAATTATGCAACCGATTATCAATTCACAATTGCCTGAATTTAAAGTACAGGCGTATCACAATGGAAGTTTCAAGACAGTAACCAGTCAGGACGTACTGGGCAAATGGGCGGTTTTCTTTTTTTATCCCGCCGATTTCACTTTTGTATGCCCCACCGAGCTGGAAGACATGGCAGATAAATACGCCAAATTTCAGGAATTAGGCGTAGAAATTTATTCGGTAAGCGCCGACACGCATTTTGTACACAAAGCGTGGCATGATGCTTCCGAAACCATCCGCAAAATCAAATATCCGATGCTTGCCGACCCTACAGGCTCATTGAGCCGTGCTTTTGGCGTATATATCGAAGACGATGGCATGGCTTATCGTGGAACATTCGTGGTCAATCCCAAAGGACTGATTAAATTGACCGAAATCCACGACAACGGCATTGGCCGTAACGCCGACGAACTGTTGCGCAAAGTAGAAGCCGCTCAATTCGTGGCCTCTCATCCCGGAGAAGTATGCCCCGCCAAATGGCGCAAAGGCAACGCTACATTGAAACCAAGCATTGATCTGGTAGGGAAACTTTAATAAGATTTAAACATTACCCGATACTCGGGAAGTACGACGAAGCAATCCGGAAATCCTGTATTTCTCCGGATTGCTTCTTTGCGTTCGCCGGCGACGGACATGTGAAAAAAAAATAATTTGCAAAAATCATTGTTATATAAAAAACAATATCTACATTTGCGCGTGAATTAACAACAATTTCATTCAAACAAAGAACATGAGAGTACAAAACAGCAAAACAATAC
>JAITJX010000162.1 GCA_031278765.1 Tannerella sp.
ATCTTGCAAATATAAGAATAATCAGGTTTGGATGTTTTTTCGATAGCGCTGCGCTCGCTCGAAGAACCGATAATTTTTATCCGTTTGTGTGTAAGTGGGGGTTTTATGCTATCTTTGTAACCGAAAATTCAAAAATATATTTCGAAATTATTATAAAAAAATGAAAAAGATATTGTATTCCATAATGATTATTACCCTATTTTCGTGTCAGGAAAGACGAGTTACTCTCGGAACAATCGCTTCGGAGGAATCCGCAGGGAGTTTTGCAAAAGCAAGTCGGTTGATTGACTGGTATATTGCTGAAAATAAATTGTCGGAACAGGAGATTTATGACCTGAATTTTCGTAAAGACGTGATGAAGCGCATTGAACTTGATTTCAACAAAACGAAAGATGACGTCATTGCATACGTTAAGAAATATTATCCCGACGTAAACGAGGAAATGCTTAATAAATGGATTTCTGACGGTAGCCTTGAGTCAATAATTATCAACGGAGAGCGTAAATTTTTTGACCGTTCCGCACCGAATCTTTTTCGCATAAACAAAGAAGCAGGGCAGCGTAAACGGGAGGTTGACGGTAAACCGGTAACCGACGCAAAAACGCTTTTCCTGCAAAAGGATATCCCAGAAATTTTAGCGGGAAAATCAAATCCGGTAACAGTCAAATTTAAATATACCGTAACGCTGAAACCAGATGTCGTTCCTAATAATGAGGTTATTCGTTGCTGGTTGCCTTATCCTGATGAAAATTGCAAACGGCAGTCGGAGATAAAACTGTTGAAGGCGAACGGTGATAACTGCATTATTTCGCCCAAGGAATATGCACATCGTACACTGTATATGGAAAAAACGGCAAAAAAAGGTGAGCCTGTCGTGTTTCAGATAGAATTTTCATACCTGTCGAAGTCTCAATACTTGAAATTTCAGGGCATATCGGAAGATGAATTTAAGGAAAACATATCCGAACGTCCTCCACATATCGTATTTTCCGATATTATTAAAGAATTATCCACACAAATCATTGGAGACGAAACGAAACCGTATCAAAAAGTCAGGAAAATATTTACTTACATAGATGAAAACTATCCCTGGGCGGGCGCACGAGAATATTCCACAATCTCCAATATCCCCGAATATGTTATAAAAAACGGTCATGGTGATTGCGGGCAAAAAACGCTACTGTTAATCACCCTTTTGCGCTATAACGGTATTCCTGCACGCTGGGAAAGCGGATTCATGGTGCACCCCAATGCCGTAAATTTGCATGACTGGGGAGCATATTTCATCGAAGATTCCGGTTGGATTCCTGTCGATCAATCTTTTGGAATCAACGAATGGGCAGCAAACGAACAGGAAAAATATTTCTATATGAACGGCACAGATGCTTATCATTTTGTTGTAAATACCGACTATTCACAAACGCTGTATCCGGAAAAAATTTATCCGCGCAGTGAAACGATTGATTTTCAGCGTGGTGAACTTGAATGGCGCGGTGGCAATCTCTATTTCGACAAATGGGATTGGGATATTGAAGTAAGTTATGTTTATGGGCAACTATAGAGGATGATATCTGAAAATTTCATGCTATCTTTGCAGAAAAAAACGAAAAAATCATGAAAAGAATTATTTTACTGTTATTTACTTTATTAACTTGTTTGCAAATATCTGCAAAACAAGTGGATACTGTCGAAGTATCAAGCGTTTCGATGAATGTGAAAATTAAGAATGTAATCATACTTCCGGCAGATTATGAAACGAAATCGAATTTACCGGTTCTGTATCTTTTGCATGGATACGGTGGCAATCATGCTTCATGGATTCAACTGAAACCGAGTTTAGCGGATATTGCCACAAAATACGGAATAATCATTGTGTGTCCGAACGGCAAAAATTCATGGTATTGGGACAGTCCGGTTAATCCCCAAAGCAAATACGAAACATACGTCGCGAAAGAATTAACGGAATACGTGGACAATCATTACAAAACAAAAAAAGAAAAAACGGGTCGAGCCATTACCGGTTTGAGTATGGGTGGACATGGCGGTCTGTGGCTTGGTATCAGGCATCAGGATGTTTTCGGCGCTTGCGGTTCCATGAGCGGAGGCGTTGATATACGTCCGTTTCCTGAAGACTGGGAAATGAAAAATGCGCTCGGCGAATATTCTTCCCATAAGGAAATATGGGATAATCATACTGTTATAACGCAATTATACCGCGTGAAACCCTCGTTGGCTATTATTATTGATTGCGGGACAGATGATTTTTTTTATGACGTGAACAAAAAATTTCATGACAAACTGTTGTACGAAAAAATAAAACACGATTATATCACCCGTCCCGGAGCTCATAACGGCGAATATTGGCAAAACGCCATAGAGTATCAACTGTTGTTTTTTTACAACTATTTTACGCGATAAAAACACTTTATTTTGCAAAAAACACATGAAAATCTGTTTTGCAGCGAAAGAAAATCTATCTTTTTCATTTTACGCACTTGGAAATTCGGAATTTTTATGTAATTTTGCACCCTGAAAAAAAGAATATAAAAAAATTAATAACATATAAATATATTAAAAATCAATGCAAAACAAAGGATTTGTAAGAGTGTTTGCTATTTTGCTTACCTTAGTTTGTATTTATTATTTGTCGTTTTCATTTGTTACAAATAAATACAATCGTCAGGCAGCATTGTATGCAAACGGAGATGCTGCAAAAGAGACCTTCTATTTAGACTCTTTATCAAACACAAAAGTGTGGTTGGGACACACGCTCAAACAATGTCTCGAAAATGAAATCACTTTAGGTCTTGACTTAAAGGGCGGTATGAACGTAATCCTTGAGATGGACGTTGCTGATGTGATTCGTTCACTGTCCAATAATAACAAGGACGAAAACTTCAACAAAGCCCTCGATTTGGCGCAAACACATCAAACATCAAGCCAAAAAAGTTTCATAGATTTATTCGTCGAAGAATATAAAAAAATAGATCCGGGCGCAAGACTTTCGGCTATTTTTAATACAATGGAATTTAAAGGGCGAATCACTTCCCAAAGTTCCGACAACGAGGTAATTATCGTTCTTCGTGCAGAATTAAAAAGTGCTATTGATAATTCATTTAACGTATTACGTACGCGCATCGATCGTTTTGGCGTTGTATCTCCGAATATTCAGAAACTTGAACAGGACGGGCGTATTTTCGTAGAACTTCCGGGCGTTAAAGACCACGACCGTATTCGTAAGTTACTGCAAGGTAGCGCCAACCTCGAATTTTGGGAAACTTTCGATCAGGTAGAACTTGCCTCACAACTTGCAGAAGCAGACCTTTTACTTGCTCAAATGGAAGAAAACATACAAACTGCAACGGTCGATTCCGCTTCTGTTCGTGAAGAAACAACCGAAGTTGCGGCAACAACGACTCCTCCGGATTCTTTAAAATCGGAATTAGAAGATCTTATGTCGGAATCGGTTACGAAAATTGATTCCCTGATCGGCAATGTCGCAGGAGAAGATACTCAAACAGCCGTTTCAAAAGAGGAAGCAGCAAGAAAAAATCCGCTGTTTGCCTATCTGATGCCCAACATGAGCAGAACAGGTCAGTACAATCCGGGTCCTGTCGTGGGTATAGCACTTAAACAAGACATGCCGAGAATAGACAGCTTATTGAACATGCGACAAGTCAGGGAATTGTTGCCGAGCAACGTTATTTTCAGATGGGGCGTTAAGGCATTTGACGAAAGCGAGCAATATTACTATCTATATGCGCTGAAAGTTACGAACAGAGATGGTTCTCCGGCTCTTGGCGGAAATGTTGTTACCTATGCAACGGCAGATTATGCACAAGGCATGATGGCAGGCTCGCAACAGGAAGTAAGCATGACAATGAACGCTGAAGGCGCAAAAGCCTGGGCGCGCCTGACAAAAGACAATATAGAGAAATGCATTGCCATAGTGCTTGACGACATGGTGTATTCGGCGCCTACCGTTCGATCTGAAATAACCGGCGGTCATTCGCAAATAACCGGCCAGTTTACCGTAGAAGAAGCAAAAGACCTGGCAAACGTATTGAGGTCAGGTAAAATGGCTGCATCGGTAAATATTGTTCAGGAAGACATTGTTGGTCCTTCACTCGGCAAAGAAGCTATTCAAGCCGGTATTATCTCATTCATAGTTGCTTTCATTGCACTGATGATATACATGTGTATCCTTTACGGATTTATACCGGGAATGATAGCCAATACGGCATTGCTTATAAATATATTTTTTACGCTCGGCATACTTGCTTCATTTAAAGCCGTTTTGACAATGCCCGGCATCGCCGGTATGGTACTCTCGCTGGGAATGGCGGTTGATGCCAATGTGTTGATATACGAGCGGGCAAAAGAAGAATTAAAAGCAGGAAAACCGTTTGCCAGAGCTATAACGGAAGGTTATTCGAATGCGTTCTCCGCAATTTTCGACGGCAACCTTACGGCAATCATCGCAGGTATTGTGCTGTTTATTTTCGGTACGGGCCCCATCAAAGGTTTTGCGTGGACGATGCTTATCGGTGTGGCTGTTTCATTCCTTACCGCCGTATTTTTGACACGGCTTGTCTATGAAAAATTCATTAATACCGAAACATTTACCAAATTTACGTTTACTACGAAAATTTCAGAAAAAATACTCATAGTACCCAAGATTAATTTCCTTGGAATGCGTAAAACAGGCTATCTTATTCCTGCTGTTTTAATAGCAATAGGCGGAATATCAATGGCCACGATAGGACTTAATTCCGGTATTGATTTTACGGGAGGACGTAATTATATCATTAAATTCGAACAACCGGTAAGTACGGACGACGTGCGCGAATCGCTTGATGAAAATTTTGAAGGTTCCGTTAGCGTCATAACTATCGGCACTTCAAACCAGATACGTGTTTCGACCAACTATAAAATAGATGACAACGCTCTAGACGTAGAGAATGAAATTACAGGCAAACTGTATGAAGGATTGAAATCCTATCTTCCGCAAGGCATCACACTCGAACAATTTACGACAAACAACATCCAAAGTTCGGCAAAGGTAGGTCCCAGTATGGCCGATGATATACGTAACAGCGCTATCATGGCCGTATTTTTAGCCATGCTGTTCATGTCGCTCTATGTATTGATACGATTTAGAGATTTTGCATTCTCTGTGGGCGTATTTCTTTCCGTTTTGGTAACTTCACTGGCCATTATTGCCATATGGGCACTGGTATGGAAGATTATGCCGTTCTCAATGGAAATCGATCAGAATTTCATCGCCGCTGTTCTTACCATTATCGGTTATTCTCTAAATGATACCGTTGTTGTCTTCGACCGTATCCGCGAAACCATAGGAAACTATCCGAAACGCGATCGCTACAGGGTGATTAATGACGCCTTGAACCAAACATTGAACAGGACATTGAACACATCATTCGCAACATTATTAGTCGTATTTTGTATGTTTCTTTTCGGCGGAGCTATCATACGAAGTTTTAATTTTGCAATTATACTCGGAGTTATCTTTGCTACGTATGCAACATTGTTCATAGCGACTCCGGTAGCTTACGAAATTCAAAAATACCAGTTTAAAAAGAAAGGACTTGTATTCGAAGACAGCGTGAAAGAAAAGAAGTAACCGTACTACCCGTAAGTAAAAAAACAAAAGGCTGTTTCATTTTGTTGAAGCAGCCTTTTGTTTTTTATATTATGTTACTTTTGCTGTAATACGGGAAGGCTTGATTTTTATTATTCACGTGCTTAACCCAACTTGGCACGGATATTCACGTAACCAACTTTCAATCAGGAATATACACTGTATACACTTCACTTATGGGGGACTACAGATTTTTCATGATCTCCAATTATCTGACATCCA
>JAITJX010000163.1 GCA_031278765.1 Tannerella sp.
TAAATACTTTTACAATCAGCAAATAAATGCCGATTTTCACGATATATAGATGTTGATATACTGCTCATGCTGTTTCAAAAATTCACCTGCAAAGATATAGATATATTTAAACAAAAAAAACATTTTTATATTTTTTTGAATAGAAGGTTATATTTTTGATTAATTCTTTCTTTGTGAACTGTCATTTAAACAGACATTCTGTTGTTTCCACCGGCGTTACTTCCCTGCGTTGGCGCGCATGGCGCACACAAACGGAGAGAGGCGCGAATCCCTGTACAGTTACTCCGTCACTCTGCGAACGCACTTTCACGTGTCCGTTGCGAGCCGCAAGGCGTAGCAATCCAGGAAAAAGTGTATATGTCCTGGATTGCTTCACTGCGTTCGCAAAGAACGTGGTACTTGTTCGTTCGCATGACGGAGGAGTGCAGGAATTCGCGCCTCTCTTTTTCCTGTGCCGCATGTAAAAAAAGCTATCATAAATTCAATTGGTAAATGTATGTGAGGACGATATTAAACTCTTTCAAATCAAAACATTGAAGCACCGAATGATAGCTTTTTCGGATGAGTTGCATTTGATACTTGAATCTTCGTATCCGGTATTTTCGGTATTTTATTTTACAAAATGAAAGTATTTCCGTACCTTTGCAGTCATTTTTTATAAAAAACAACCATATTTCAAACATAAAAAACAATCAAAAAAAATGATTGAAAGGGATATTTTAACAAACAACAAAGGATTGTACAACGCGGACAATGAACATGATGCGTGTGGAGTGGGTATGATAGTGCATGTTCGTGGCGAGAAATCTCACGACATCGTAGAATCAGCGCTTAAGGTGCTTGAAAATATGCGCCACCGCGGCGCCGAAGGCGCTGATAACAAAACGGGGGACGGCGCCGGCATATTGACGCAAATTCCGCATGAATTTATTCTCTTACAAGGGATTCCTGTCCCCGAAAAAGGCAAATACGGCACAGGACTTATTTTCTTGCCCAAAGATGAAAAACAACAATCCGAAATTTTGAGTATTATAATAGAAGAAGTAGAAAAAGAAAGACTTACCTTGATGCACGTTCGCAAGGTCCCCACAAATCCCGACATTCTGGGCAATTCTGCGCTTCAAACCGAACCCGACATCAGACAAATATTTATTACGGGGGCCGGTTTTAACCGGCAAACGCTCGAATTGAAACTATATGTCGTCCGCCGTCGCATAGAAAATCATGTAAATCAAAGCACGATAAAAGATAAAAAAGATTTTTACATCGTATCGCTCTCAACACGCAATCTTGTATACAAAGGAATGCTCGAAACAATGCAACTGCGGCGTTATTTCCCCGATCTGGTCAATAATTATTACACTACCGGACTTGCGCTCGTTCATTCGCGTTTCAGTACGAACACGTTTCCACGCTGGAGTTTGGCGCAACCATTCAGGCTGTTGGCTCACAACGGCGAGATAAATACCATTCGCGGCAACCGCGGCTGGATGGAAGCCCGCGAAAGCGTACTCACTTTTCCCATACTGGACAATATAGACGATATACGTCCGATAGTGCAACCCGGCATGAGCGACAGCGCTTCGCTCGACAATGTGCTCGAATACTTTGTTGCGGCAGGAATGAGCTTGCCCCAGGCTATGGCAATGCTCATACCCGAAAGTTTTGACGTAAAAAATCCCATTTCCGAAGATTTGAAAGCGTTCTACGAATATCATTCTATTCTGATGGAGCCTTGGGACGGTCCCGCAGCGCTGCTGTTCAGCGATGGTCGCTATGCCGGCGGTATGCTCGACCGCAACGGATTGAGACCGGCACGTTACATGATTACAAAGAACGACACAATGGTCGTTGCCTCCGAAGTCGGCGTGATGGACATCGAACCCAACGAAATAAAGGCTAAAGGACGCCTCCAACCCGGAAAACTGATTCTTGTCGATACCGAAAAAGGCATTATTTATTATGATGAAAATATTAAAAAGCAACTTTCGGAAGCACATCCTTATCGTGCATGGCTAACTAATAACCGCGTAGAACTCGATGAACTGAAATCCGGACGCCGCGTGGCAAGCAGTATCGACAAGTTTGAGCAACATGCATGTCTGTTTGATTATACCCGTGAAGATATTGAGCGGATACTCATTCCGATGAGTACTACCGGGGCCGAACCTGTCGGATCTATGGGATTTGATGTCCCGCTTGCGGTATTGTCGGGACGTGCGCAACTGCTTTTCAACTATTTCCGTCAGCAATTTGCACAAGTAACAAATCCCCCGATTGATCCTATCCGCGAAGAACTTGTCATGAGTTTAACCGAATATATTGGAGCGGTGGGAGATAATATACTGATCCCAAGTGAGTCGCACTGCAAAATGGTGCGCCTTCCCCACCCCGTTCTCAGCAATACGCAACTTGATGTTTTGTGCAATATCCGGTATAAAGGTTTCAAATCATTGAAACTGTCCGCACTGTTTGAAGTTGCCAAAGGACGCGAAGGTCTTGAAAAAGCGTTGACACAATTGTGTAAACAAGCAGAACAATCCGTAAAAGACGGCGTCAATTACATTATACTGAGCGACAGAGAGGCAAACGAAAAAATGGCCCCAATACCTTCACTGCTGGCTGTCAGCGCCGTACATCATTATCTTGTTTCGGTTCAGAAACGCGTACAGACAGCGTTGATAGCAGAAAGCGGAGAAATTCGCGAAGTTATGCACGCAGCTTTGTTGCTTGGATACGGAGCAAGCGCACTTTGCCCGTACATGGCTTACGCCGTGCTCGAAGACATTGTCAAAAAACGCGAAATACAACTTGATTACGGAACAGCAGAGAAAAATTATATAAAAGCGCTTTGCAAAGGATTACTGAAAGTGCTCAGTAAAATGGGCATCAGTACAATACGAAGCTATCGGGGAGCGCGGCTTTTCGAAGCCATCGGAATCAGCGACGAACTGAGTGAAAAATATTTTGGCTGTAAAACCGGAAATATCGGCGGAATAAGATTGGAAGAAATAGCGACTGATTCAAAAATACTTCATGACAAAGCTTTCAGTATGCAGCAGGAAGAAATTCTTCCACATCACGGAATACTTTCATACCGTAAAGATGGCGAATTACACGCATGGAATCCGGAAACAATTTCAATGTTGCAACTTGCCGTAAGACTTGGCAGTTACAGGAAATTCAAAGAATACAGCAATCTTGCAGACAATAAGCAGGACGCTATTTTCCTTCGTGATTTTTTGACTTTTAAAAAAACCGGAGTGCCGATACCTTTAGACCAGGTTGAACCTGCCGCCGAAATAATGAAAAGATTCGTCACCGGCGCAATGAGTTACGGCTCCATCAGCAGGGAAGCGCACGAAACAATGGCTATGGCAATGAACGCAATACATGGGCGCAGCAATACGGGCGAAGGGGGAGAAGACCCTGAACGATTCAGGAAACGCGACGACGGCCTGTCGCTGCGTTCCGCTATCAAACAGGTTGCCTCGGGAAGATTCGGCGTAACGACCGAATATTTAGTCAATGCAGACGAAATACAAATAAAGATAGCACAAGGCGCCAAACCCGGCGAAGGCGGCCAACTGCCCGGACACAAAGTCGATGAAATAATTGCAAAAACACGCCACTCCATACCTGGAATTTCTCTGATTTCGCCTCCTCCCCATCACGATATATACTCTATCGAAGATTTGGCGCAACTGATTTTTGATTTGAAAAACGTCAATCCCAATGCAGAAATAAGCGTTAAACTCGTCTCCGAAAGCGGAGTTGGAACTATTGCCGCCGGAGTTGCAAAAGCAAAGGCAGACAGAATCATCATTTCGGGAGCAGAGGGAGGAACAGGCGCCTCTCCTCTAAGTTCAATTCGTTACGCAGGCATATCACCGGAAATAGGCTTGTCGGAGACACAGCAAACATTAGTAATCAACGGCCTGCGTGGTCAAGTCAGACTCCAGACGGATGGTCAGATAAAAACAGGTCATGACATCATCATGATGGCATTGCTCGGAGCAGAAGAATTTGGTTTTGCAACAAGCGCATTGATTGTACTTGGCTGCGTCATGATGAGAAAATGCCATTTGAATACTTGTCCGGTAGGCGTTGCAACACAGGATACTCAACTGCGCCGACGTTTTCAGGGAAAGTATGAATACCTTGTCAATTTCTTCAACTATCTTGCGGAAGAAGTTCGCGAATATCTTGCAAAAATGGGATATATGAAACTTGACGATATTATAGGACATACAGAACTCATTCAACGCAAAAATTCGGATGGAATTACGAAACACGACTTGCTTGATTTCAGCAAAATAACCCATTTCCCCCAAGCCGGTAAAACCAATAATATCATTAAGGTTATCAATCAGATACACAAGATCGACGACATTAAGGATATTGATCTCATAAAACAGGCGAAATCAGCAATAGAAAAGCGACAGGAGGTCTCGCTCGATTATTCGATAGCGAACACCGACCGTGCGGTAGGCGCAATGCTGTCGGGTATTATAGCCAAAAAATACGGAGAAGCGGGATTGCTCGATCAGACAATCAATGTCAAATTTAAAGGATCTGCCGGTCAAAGCTTCGGAGCATTCCTCGTTCATGGAATAAACTTCCGTCTCGAAGGCGAAGCCAACGACTATCTCGGCAAGGGATTGAGCGGCGGCAGAATAAGCGTAATGCCCCCCGTCCGCGCTACATTTGAAGCAGATAAAAATATCATAGCAGGAAACACCTTATTATACGGAGCGACAAGCGGCGAAGTTTACATAAATGGGCGCGTGGGAGAACGTTTTTGTGTACGCAACAGCGGAGCCATTGCAGTAGTTGAAGGCACAGGAGACCATTGTTGCGAATATATGACCGGAGGACGCGTAGTCGTACTCGGCGAAACGGGACGCAACTTCGCAGCCGGAATGAGCGGCGGTGTGGCTTATGTTTGGAACAAAAAAGGAAACTTTGATTACTACTGCAACATGGAAATGGTCGAACTCTCGCTGATTGAGGAAAGCTCGGCGCGAAAAGAGTTGCATGAACTTGTGCGTAAACATTATCATTATACCGGCAGTCATCTGGCAGATAAAATTCTGGACAACTGGGATAAATACATCGATGAGTTTATTGAGATCGTACCGATTGAATACAAACGGGTACTTCAAGAAGAAGAAATAAAAAAACTGCAACGCAAGATTGCCGAAGTACAGAGAGACTATTAAAAACTATTTGACCGAAACAAGATGACTTTATCCTTTAATCAAACAATCTTTACTCACAAATTATAATAACAATGGGAAATCCGAAAGCATTTTTAACAATACCGAGACAGGAAGCGGGATATCGTCCTGTACATGAAAGAATCAATGATTTTAGCGAGATTGAGCAAACCCTCAACGGCAACGACAGGCGTACGCAGGCGTCGCGTTGCATGGATTGCGGCGTGCCGTTCTGTCACTGGGCCTGTCCGATAGGTAACAGGCAACCCGAATGGCAGGACCTGCTACACAAAGGCCGTTGGCTGGAAGCATACAAGATACTTGAACAAACATGCGACTTCCCCGAGTTTACCGGACGCATATGTCCTGCGCTGTGCGAAAAAAGCTGCGTCCTGTATCTTAGTATCCATGAGCCTGTCACAATACGCGAAAATGAAGCTGCCATTGCCGAAGCAGCTTTCCGTGAAGGATTTATTAAACCCGTAAAACCGCTTCGCAACGGTAAGAAAATTGCCGTCGTCGGTAGCGGACCGGCCGGCTTGACCGTTGCAAATCAATTAAACAGAAAAGGTTTTGAAGTAACGGTTTTTGAAAAAGACGAGTTGGCAGGCGGTTTGCTGCGATTCGGCATTCCGAATTTCAAATTGGGGAAAAACATTATTGACCGCCGCATAAATCTTATGGAAAAAGAAGGGATTATCTTCAAAACAAAAATTCATGTAGGTAAAGACATTAAAGCCAGAAAACTCGTTGAAACATTCGACGCGGTTTGTCTGGCTGTCGGAAGCGAAGTCCCGCGCGATTTGCCTGTTGAAGGACGTCATCTTAAAGGCATACATTTTGCACTCGAATATCTCGGACAGCAAAATCGTTTGATTGAGGGATTCAAAATACCCGATAAAGAGATAATCAACGCAAAGCATAAAAATGTATTAGTAATAGGTGGCGGCGATACGGGCAGCGATTGTGTCGGAACAGCTAACCGGCAGGGCGCCAAAAACGTTACGCAGATAGAAATATTACCGCAACCGCCGATAGACTTCAATCCCGCAACGCCATGGCCTGTATGGCCACAGATTTTGAAAACAAGCAGCAGTCACGAAGAAGGTTGCACGCGACGCTGGAACCTGACGACAAACAAATTTACGGGCGACAACAAAGGAAATCTTAAAGAAGTTGAAGTTGAGCAAGTCGAATGGATTAAACCAAATGCCGGCAGCCGCCCGGAAATGAAACTTACCGGAAAAAAAGAGATCATTAAAGCAGAACTGGTATTTTTATGTATGGGTTTCGTAAATCCCCTGCAAGACGCTCTCATTAAAGAACTGACACTCCATACGGATCAGCGCAAAAACATCGCTGTGGACGATAAATACAAAACATCACTCGAAAAAGTATTTGCCTGCGGAGATGCCGTATCAGGCGCAAGCTTGGCAGTCAAAGCCATGGCTTCGGGACGAAAAGCAGCGGAGGAAATCGACAAACAAATACGAATTAAAAATTATGTATAAAGCGGCGAAACGCTAACCTCCAAACTTTAAACTCTAACAACTAATTAACTAAATAAAAAAGATGTGTGGAATAACAGCGATATTTAATATCAAAAAAGAAGAAAATAAGGAAACATTACGTACTCAAGCGTTGAAAATGAGTAAATGTATCCGTCATCGCGGACCGGATTGGAGCGGAATATACATAGGAAAAACAGCAATCCTTGCACATGAAAGACTCTCGATCGTTGACCCTGCTGCAGGGAAACAACCTCTTTTCAGCCCCGACGGCAAAATTGTACTCTGTGTGAACGGAGAAATATACAATCATCTGGAAATACGCAATCGCATGAAAGACAAATACGAGTTCCGAACCGGCTCCGACTGCGAAGTAATACTTGCCCTCTACAAAGAAAAAGGCATTGACTTCCTGGAAGACATAAACGGAATTTTTGCTTTTGCACTCTATGACGAAGAAAAAGACATTTTCCTCATTGCCAGAGACCCTATAGGCGTCATACCCTTATATGCAGGCAAAGACGCCGACGGACATCTACTTGTCTCATCGGAACTAAAGGCGCTTGAAGGCCTAACCAAAGAATACGACCAATTCAAACCGGGTTATGCCTGGTACGGCAAAGACGCCGAACCTAAGAAATGGTACGTAAGAGACTGGATGTTGTATGACAACGTAAAAAATAACCCTGCGGACAAAAACGAACTGCGTAAAGCGCTTGAAAATGCCGTCAGACGACAACTAATGAGTGACGTCCCATACGGAGTACTGCTCTCGGGCGGTCTGGATTCGTCCATCATCTCGGCAGTTGCAAAAAAATATGCAGGCAAGCGCATCGAAAGCGATGACGCCTCGGAAGCATGGTGGCCACAACTTCATTCCTTTGCCATCGGCCTCAAAGACGCGCCCGACCTGACGGCGGCACGCAAAGTGGCCGAACATATCGGATCGGTACATCACGAAATAAATTACACCATCCAGGAAGGTCTCGACGCGCTCAGCGATGTTATATATCACATCGAAACTTATGACGTTACAACCGTCCGCGCTTCAACGCCCATGTATTTGATAGCACGTGTTATCAAAAGCATGGGCATCAAAATGGTATTAAGCGGCGAAGGCGCAGACGAAGTCTTCGGAGGATATTTATATTTTCATAAAGCCCCCGACGCACAGCGATTTCACGAAGAAACGCTACGCAAAATAAGCAAACTCTATCTTTACGATTGTCTGCGTGCAAACAAAAGTCTGGCAGCCTGGGGAGTAGAAGGACGCGTACCATTCCTTGACAAGGAATTTCTCGACGTAGCCATGCGCCTGAATCCCGAAGCCAAAATGGCGCCGGAAAAAGTGATAGAAAAAAAGATATTACGTGAAGCCTTTGAAGATTACCTGCCTCAAAGCATTGTATGGAGACAAAAAGAACAATTCTCCGACGGCGTGGGCTACGGTTGGATAGATACGCTGAAAAAAATCGCCGAAAAATCGGTATCCGCCGAAGAATTGGCAAACGCAGCCGTTCGCTTCCCCATTAATCCCCCGCTAAATAAGGAAGAATACCGCTACCGAACCATTTTTGAAGAGCATTTTCCGAGCGAAAGCGCCGCACGTTCGGTGCCGAGCGTACCAAGCGTAGCTTGCTCAACAGCCGAAGCGCTCGCCTGGGACGCTTCATTTAAGGACATGAACGAACCAAGCGGAAGATCCATCAAAGGCGTGCATGTAGACAGCTATTAACTCCCGTTTCGCACCCTCCTGTCGGATTTATTACCGGCCGATAAGATCGACCTGTCCTGTTTTGAAAACGAGTTTAAGGGCTTCTATTCTACGAAGCCGAGCCGTCCGGCCATGCCAATTTGATCGATGGTTGGCGTTTTGCTACTCAAACACCTGTACCGTCTTAGCGACGAAAAAATACCGTTTGCCTGGAAAAGCAACCCTTACTTCCAATATTTTTGCGGCGACCTGTTTTTTTCGCAATATTTTTATCGATTCGCTATCTGAATTGGCGTTGTTACCCCACATTGCAGCTTTCAGCGAAGCAACAGTAAAATAACAATAAAAAAGCGAGTATCAAAAGGCGAAAAAATCACATACACTTATGTTCAAGAGCTGTTTAGCGGGGAAAATGG
>JAITJX010000181.1 GCA_031278765.1 Tannerella sp.
TCGTGTGTTCTGTCTACTGTCATCATAACACACCCCCTCTTATTTTATTGATTATCGACCTTTTTGTTTCCGTATTCCTTATTTCCCTTGCCTTAGCTTCGATCTCGTTAAGCGTAACATCAAGGTTTGAAAGAAACCAGCTAATACTTCCACGTAGGCGCTCCTGTACGCATTTAGTTTCAATCTTAAAAAGCATATCAACCGAACTTTGTTGAAAGTCAAACATCATATCCCGGATACAACGGTATTTGTTGTTAAAAGGATTTTGAATTTCAATCGGCTTGGGTGTTTCTTTCAGTGGATTTATACCTTCTTCTGCCACCTTATGAAATACTTGCCGGTAAACCTCAAATACGACCTTTACTCGCTTGGCGATAAAATACTCAAGACAGGGTACGGATAGATAATACTTTTCTGTACTGAAATCTCCGCCGACTTTATTAGCTTCCACTTTTTGGTGGAAGCTTTGAGAATCAGGCTCTTGAATAATAAAATCTTCGCCTTTTAGGTCGCCGCCGCCATTCCATTCGCTTACCTCCCCATTTTTGGGGAAGCTTTGAGAATCAACCTTTTGAATAATAAAATCCTCGCCTTCGACAAAATCACCCCTAAGCACTCTTACTGCATGATCCTTTCTTGGGTAAACCATCGGCCAAACATCATCCAAATCTACCGGAAACGGTTTGCCGGATTGCTTTAACTTTAAAACGTTTTTAAAGTACGTTTTCAACATTTCACTTGTTGAGTCTTTGCTCAACTGAAAACTCTCGGTTTTCGATACTTCTTTTTTGCTCATTTGTAAAATTTTTATTTAGCATTAATAATAAACGGATGTATTACCTGTTGCTAAAAGTCTATTTTACAAGAGGCTCGCCATGGCCATTACAACCATCGCACAGGATACATCCGTCTGTTTTTTTTAATCACGTAAACAGAAACAAAAAAAGCCGGAAACCGGCAGACTTTACTTCCGTCTCTTGTATATTATGAAAACTTTTAGCGTCGCAAAGATTGCACTAATTTTTGAGACTGCCAAATATTTTTGCAAAAAAAATTGTTTTTGCGGTAAAATCAATATTTCAAAGAGCGCTTTTTGTATATTTTATCCGAAAAATTTTGTTGATTCGGAAATAATATCTATCTTTGCTGTCAGTCCGCCCTGCGGGGAGGACTATCAATCAGCAGGGTTACTTCGGTAGCCTTGTTGTGGTTTATGGCCGGTACTTTCTTAATTCGTTATTATTCATAACCCAAATATTAATATCCTGTCCTTTATAATATCCTAACTGACTTTTTGTTACTTTTTCTATTTTGTTCCAGTCCATATTGTCGGGAACTCGCATAATAACAAAATCGGCCTGTTTTTTTCCGTTCTTGATAGCTTTTTGTATTGACCATCCTTCGCCCGACGGTTCTTCAAATTCCACAACCTTTTTACCATACAGGCAGTCCGCATTTTTCTTTCCGAATTTCTTTACATAATCTTTGGGATAAAACTTTTCCTTTATACCCATTTCGTTTTCATTGATAACGGGCAGGAGTTTTAGCCTTGCCTTCGGATCGTGCTTTAACAGCGTGTTGCAGGTTTCAAGATTTTTCCCCAGTTCTTTTTCACCGTGAAACGGATGCACGTCAACTTCATGATCGCCGATTACGACGGATTGATACGTGTTTTCCGGCGGCAGGTAAGCGATGGCCTTGCGCAGTTCCGCCCGCGGGATACCGTTGTAGTACGGATGATTTTTGGGATAAATCAGCCCTGTTTTTGCAAGGTTGGTGCGGAACATGGGGGCGATCGGGACATTTGGGACTTGTGTGTCTGGTGTAACGTCGCCGTCTCCTTCGAGCGACTGTACGGCTTCGCACCGGCACCCCCATCCGTTGGGCGGGTAATGCGTAGCCCAGAACGGATCTCCGATCGGTTTGATAATTCCGTTCAATAATTGATGTTCCGGACGTACCACATTATCGCCGACCGTCTGGTATTGCAGGTTGGGGATAACGTCTTTCTCGCGTTCAAACTCCGTCCAGCGGGCGGCGTTTTGTGCGCCGGCAATAGCCTGGTCGTATTCGGTGCGCATCCAGATTTCGTTGTATTTGACGCCGATTTTGCCGGCGGCTTCTTTGAAATCGCTCCATTCGCGAAGGTTGCCGTTTTCGTCTTTGAGGGCTAACGTCAGGTCGCGCAACTCTTTATAATTTTTTGCGGCGCTGAACTGCCAGGTATCGCGGGTAAGGCGCATCAGCATTTCGGCGTCGGGCGTGGAATAGTCAATAGCTATTTCTTTGTATGATTCTGCGACGCGATCGGCTAAGACTTTACCCTGTGTCGCCAGTAATTTATTATCGGGTTCGCCGCTGCCGTAAAGTTGCTTTAAAAGCCTTTCAAATTCTCTTTGAATATCATTTAAATAATCATCCGGTAATGATTCGGCATGCAGGCGTACGCCTTTGCAGTGCGGGCAAGTATCTTGATACAAGGAAACAACGTTTACCCCGGGTTGTTTCCTTACCGAAAATTTGCGGAAAAACCTCCCGGTAATGCAGTACGCTGTTTTACGCCCTTTATCGGCAGATTGAATGTTTTTTGTATTTCGGTTTCGTCCAGATCGAAATGCAATAGCGCCTCGCTGGTAATGCGCCATTGCTCTGAGAGTGTTAAATCTTCGGTTTCGTCGAACTGAAACTGCATTTTTGTATTGTCGAACGGCAGCCCGAATGTCTGTAACAGAGGAAACAGATAATCGTTTACAACAAACATAATCAAACGCTTGTCATCCAAAGCAATCTTGTCGTCTAATGTCCCTTCGTGCACCTGTGTTTGCGCGCGGTTAGCGCCTTCGTCTACAATGGTAGTGCTGCCAAGGAACCGTTTGCTTACCTGCTTGTCGTGAAAAGCAATGGGTTCAAGATATACCTTTTCGGGATTTCCGGCATTGGCCAGGTCGTGTATTTTTATTTCAGTTCCGTTAGGTAATACGCCGGTTCCGGCTTCGCCCAGGTTTTTCAGCGCATTGTCAATGCGCGGAACGTCGGCTTTATTGGATGTAGTCGCCGTAATCAACGGCATTCCGAAACGCTCCGAAAATTCGGCGTTCGACTGCATTAAATCGCGCTTCCATATCACATTGGCTGCAACATCGTTGATCAATCCGAATTTACTGCCGTGGTTGATTTCAATTACATTCGGGGATATACAGTAATCAATAAACGTGTCTCCGGAGGCTTCCGGATATACGCGCTTTAATTGCGGGCAAACATTGCGGTATGGAATAACGTTAAAACATATATTATCATTATCCTTAAAAAACTCAAGCAGGGTGTATTTTCGTGAAATAGCGTCTAATGCGGCGTCCAGGAAGTCGTAAAACCATTTCTTTTCCAGCAGTTGTGTCTGTTCGTCCAATTGCTCGTGACTGTTTTTATCGGTCACGTAAAAGCGGTGATTAAGCGTTGAGGCCTTACGTATGCCGATAACGGACGAAAGGTGCGCGTCGGTAACAATGTCGTCGATTAAATCCTGCATAAGGTACCAGCGGGGATTTTCCGGATCTTCGGCGGCGGTGATGGCCTGCCGCCATTTCTGAATATCTTTTCGGCTGCGGTCTTGAAATTCCTGCGCGATTTTTAAAATAATGTCGCCGCCTGTCTTGTTTGCGGGCTGTTGGGGCTGTCGGGAGGCCCTTGGACTGTTGAATATATCTCTTAATTTCATTTCTCGTTTACTTGTTTACCACTTATGATTTTGGGGGTTCCGGCTTTGAAACATAAATTCGCCGTATTCTTCGCCGCCGGGTGGTGTGACGACCGGAAGGTTGGCGGATATGTTTCCGCTCCCTGCTTCTTTGAGCCAGTCCAGTACATCCTGATAACGCTGCTGACGGTGCGCGGGAATATCCTTCATTCCGGTTTGGCTGTACAGGTGATACAGGGCGACGTCGATAGTGATTGTTACAATATATTCGTCGCGTTCTTCCGGTGCGCTGGCGTTAAAAATGGCGTCCAGGTCGTAATTTTGCAGCCTTACAGGACGCGGGCCTAACCAATGCTTTATCTGCCGGACGGCGGTCTGTTCGGCGCGTACCAGTTTGGGTGAATCGTACCAGTTTTCTGCGCCCGCTGTAAGCAGTTTAATCACCTCCTGTTTTATCTGCATACCGTAGTCGGTTTCTTGAATGAATCGTGCCATAATCTTTAAAATCTGTATTTATTAAATGTTTTGCGCGGGGTTGTCTTTATCTCGAAAGAGGACACGAACGTCGCCTTGTTCAATTCCGCCATTGCCGACTGTAAGGCGTCGGGGCCGTCATCGTTGGCGCCGCTACCCTTTTCAAATGCCAGCAACTGGTCAATCAGGTTTATTTGTCCCGAATTTTCTTTTTCAGATTCATTGAAAAAGACGTACATACGCTCAAAGTGTCCCGCCATGCTTTCGATACGGTCAAACTTGTTTCCCTTCGGTTTTTTATCCGCTACTACGGGAATGTAATAGCCTCGCCTGTCGCCTTCCGTATCGAAATCGTTTACAAATTCATCCTGTGCAAACAAACCTTCAATCAGGTAATCAATGTTGTATTGTTCTAATTTGCGTTTTTCGTACAGGTTGTACAACCACGATGCACAGACGGCGCGTGAAGTTTGTTTAACGAACGAATGAATTACGTGAAACTCGCGTCCGGTTTTGCCGACTAAAACCAATGCCTTATAATCACCCCTGTCTTTGTAAGACAGGTCCCCGTACATGATTAAAGCATCGTATTTCGCCAGTGGAAGCATCTTTTTGTACTGCATCCATTCGGGGTTAAAAATCGCGCCATCGACCAGCGGCGTACACATATATTCGCGCATCCAAGAACGATAAGGCGTTGACGCCCGTTTTTCGCGCCAATAATCTGCCGTATATTTTCCGGGCCACGAAGGCGTGAAATTATCGTCTAATACGGCTTTTACCTTGAAATGCCAGAACGTTTTAGGCAGGTTCTGCGCTTTGGCTTCCCTGTTTGCGGCGTTACACAATTCAATCAGTTTCGCCATGATTGAATTTTTGTGAATCAAGTTGTTGCAAAAAATAAACCGCTCTTTCCCCTTGTCAAAACAACCCCAGAGCGTACCGGTTACGTAATCGACCGCCTCGCGTATCAGCCGGTCATTGTTGCAGCGCCTCAGGTTGTCGATATCATCACAAGCAATATAATCCGGACGGTGTTCGCCATGCCGCAAGCCGCGCGGATCCTGGCCGAATCCAAGTGCATGAAAGTGTACGCCGTCTTTAGTCGTGAAATTACCTTCGCTCCAGTCGCCGACCTTAAACTGCTCGCCGTAATCGTTCATTATCCGGGTATTGAATTTCATCTCGGCCTGGATGTCGGATAAAAGCCGGATGGCCTTTTCTTCGTTTTCGCCGATAAGGAGCATAAACCACAATTCTTTTTTTACCAAAGCCAGGTACAGAGGCATCCCTATTGCGACATGCACCGATTTTGCGCCGGCGCGGTAGATGTCCAGCAAGACCTTTACGACCGGATTTTTAATTAATATTCCGGCAATTTCGATATGATAAGACGCCGGTTCGCAGGTAGCGTAATGCGAGAGATAATACGCAAACCAGTCCGTATAACGGGCTTCCGTTTGTTTTATCCGGCGAAATTTCCGGTCGGGCGATTCGCCTGCTTCGAGCGAAGCCGCATGGATTATCTGCTGGCAATTCAACTCATATTCACGTATTATTTTATCGTAGTTAATTGCCATTTTCCAGTTCTATTTTATAAATAAGAAACATTTTGTGGTACACGGTCATTTCGGCGGCTACTTTCGGAGCTTTGGTGCAGATAAAATTATCCAACTCTATCAGCACGTCACGGCAAACGGCAGGGCTTGCCTTTTGGTTCATGTAATCGTAGGCTTTCATTACCTTGCTTAACGCATCGGCGTCGATGCTCGGCAATTCGTTCCCGTCTTTATCTAACCGGCGTTCGCCCTTGGCGATGCGCGTTGCTTCCTTCAGTAATATGCGTTTTAGCTCGGTCGGCCCTGTATCAAACAAATCCCGGGTTTCGTCCCATTTGTTTTTGTCGCGCCAGGCGTAAATGGTTTTAATGTCGCGCCGGAGGGCTTCCGCAATCATTTCGGGCGTCCATTTCTTTTCGTTATGTAAAGTTTTACATAAAGAAAATAATGCAAAGTAAATATTAATGTAAAGCAATAATTGTATGTGTTTTTGTTTATCAGCACTTTACATCAACATATATTCCTATTACTTCACATAATAATTAGAACTTTTTGAGCCAAGACAATAAACTTTCATTGTTTTCCCACAACGGCTGTTCGTTCGGATGAACATCGACATATGCTTTTTCTAAAGCCACTCTTTTCTGCCTGGAATCAGCTCTTGCATAAATTTCTGTTGTCTGTACAGATACATGTCCCAGTATATCCCTGATATAAACCAGATTAACTCCGGCTTGAAGCAAATGCATTGCTTTTGAGTGTCTAAGGCTATGGCAACTTATCTTGTCAGGAATCAATGAACTGTTCTTTTCTCTGGCCATATTGGCGTATTTGTGAACGATATGATTAATGCCAGCCCTTGTTAATTTTTCTTTCTTTGAATTGGAAAATAGAGGATACATATTGGCGTGAGGTTGGTCGAGACCACTTTCCTTTCAATAGTTTTTAAGATGATTTATCTGGGAATCCAGCATCGGGACTAATCGCACCTTGTTACCCTTTCCTTTTATTTTTATTACTGCCGGACGACTTAATTGCAACATCGCCGGATTCAAATCTATTATTTCCTGTACTCTGGCTCCGGCATCATACATTAAAGATAAAAGCGCAAGATCCCGTCTTCCTCTGACGGTTGTAATATCCGGCTGCTGTAACAGAATCTGAATTCCTTCTATGGTTAATAACATATACTTTCATGCTGCATCCTCTTGAATTTTATGGACAGTATTTTTTGACATTCATGAAGATATTCCATATTTTCATACTGCAGGTATCTGTAAAATATGCTTTTCTTTTTCCATAAAATTCAAAAGCAATAAAAATGTATCTTTGTACGAAAGTAACGTATTTCTGCTAATGCCCATCTCATTAGGCAAATACTTCAGCAGGAAGTTGGATATATATTGAGAGAAGTCTGTGGGATTATTCATGGTCTTGTTGATTTTGCATGTTTGCTGACGGGAACACATCTAAAAAAACGATGTCTATTTCTTTGATTAACTCAGGATATATGGCAGATGCCAGACGGACGTAATGATTCGTTGATGCTAAGGATTGATGTCCCAAATACGTTGAAAGTATTGGCAACGAAGTATATAAATCCATACCGGATTCGGCCATTCCTGCCAATGAATGACAGGCAAAAGTATGCCGTAAATCATGTATCCGGGGACCTTGGTGTTTCCCCACAAAGTTAATCCCTGCCTTCTCCAGACACATGATAAACCAGTCGCGTACAGATACCGTACATTTAATTGGTGTTCCGTCCAGTTTAATGAAAAAATATTCGGATTTTTTTATTAGCGGAAGCAAATTTCTGTGCTCTGCATAATCTTTCAATACTGCCGATAAAGAATCTGATATGGGAATGATACGTTCCTTTTCACTTTTACTGTCTTTTACGCGCACATAACCTTCATCAATGTTAATTTCATCGTTTTTCAATGCCAATGCCTCATTTATGCGTAATCCTGTTCCATATAAAAACCTCATTAGTGCAGGAATACTGAATAAAGGCGATGAAAGGAACGTTGTCTTGAACCTTAATTCATCACAAGCTTTGAATAAAGCGTTCATTTCCTGTTTGGAAAAAATATATGGGACAAAATTTCTTTGAGGATATGGAGGTAATTTGGGTATATACGACGGTATTCCCAAATCGGACAAATAGGAGGAAAACTGTATTAAAAGGCAGACTCTGCTGTAATTATTTATATCCAGTTCATTCGGACGTTTCATTTTAATATCCTCTGCAAATTCTTTCGTTATGCCTGCCGATGTTTCATCCCTCTGAAATGCAAGTTTGTCTATAGCAGATAACATCTTTTCCTGTGAAATGTATCTGAATCCAAGGGATCTTTTCATTTCAATGAATTGATTCATATGAAAACCATAGATGCTCTTATATATGGGCTTATTCATAAAAAGTCCCTCCTTTCTGTTCATAAAATGAACTTTGAACCTGTGGTACATCCAGCATACAGTGTTTCATTGAATTAGTGTCCATTTTCAGGTAATAGCGGGTTGATTCCGTATTTTGATGCCCGAGAATTTCAGATATTACAGGAAGGATTGTGTTTTCTTGAAGCATCCTGAGGCTCAGGCTGTGGCGAAGAGAATGAGAACCAAATCTTTTCCCCTCAATCTTTATCCCGGCTTTTTGATATGCCCTTTGAACTATGTGGGTAACGATGCCGCTTTGAGAGAAATGCCCGAAAGGTGGTTTTTCCATTAAAAACACATACGGTTCTTCCGATTGCGGACGACCGAATCGCAAGTAATCAATTATTGCATTTCCCACATCCGGTAACAGTGGAAGAATGATTGATTTCCCCGTTTTGCACTGTTCAAATTCAACAGTGGAGGTTGTCCAGTGAATATGTTCAAATCTTAATTTGCAAACGTCTAATGCTCTGATTCCCAGTCTGACTATAATAAGAACGATAGCGTAATTCCTTTTCCCCAAGCTATTATTTCGGTTAATGGATAAAAGTAATTTTTCTATTTCCTCTTTTGTGTATGTAGATGGAATTTTGGATTGTTTGACAGATTTGTGTCGGAGAATCTTTGTGGAAAAATCAATCATTAAGATGTTTTGTTCATACAGGTAATTAAAAAATACTCTGAGCGAGGATATTAATTTATACATGTCATTTCGTTTCTGTAAACCGGCTTTGCGTATAAAATGTAATAGGGTTACCAAATCTACTTTTTCTATTGATTTTATATTCAATCTATTGCAATAGTCTAAAAATTCATGCAGTTTTCGTTTATAACAATTGATACGGTTTTTGGATAACCGTATATCTATCTCCTTATAATGGACAAATTGCAATATCAATTCGCCTATTGCACCATCAAATTTTATAGCACTTTTACGCGGAATAATTGCTTCCGGTGAAATCTTGTTTGTTCCGGCAAATTCCACTAATTTTTGGATACTTCTATAAAAGTATTTCTCGTGCTTTGATAATTCGCACAATTTTCGGCCACCAAATTCACAACGAAGAATATCACTCCCTAAATCATCGTTGAAACTCTTAATATTATGCAAATACATAATATTTCTTAACCGTTTCCAATACTTTCTGTAACATTCAACCGTTGCGACTGAAAGTAACAATTGTGATTCCAAATAATCAGAAGCATTTGAAACCAACTCATTAAAATCTCTAATTTCTTTGTCCATAGAATATGAATTTAAATTTTAAATTATGAATACCTTCTCAAACGTAGAAACATACCGTTGTATTGCCTGTGTTTTCAGAATATTATGAAAAGCAAATTAATCGAATAC
>JAITJX010000187.1 GCA_031278765.1 Tannerella sp.
AATAGCATGTTAAATTTTATAGACTACCTAATTAGGTAGTCTATAAAATTCTCGTAATAATTTAAATATTAATGCTTTATATAAAATAGCTACCTAACTTTTGCGGAGTTAGGGATTAAAACAAGAAGCATCGACTGTGATCAGAATTCGTTATATTTTATTTATTTCACATCACTCAAAGGCGTCGAGGTACGTACTTCAGGAGCGTCGAGGTACGTATTTCAAGAGCATCAACTTTTCACTCTTTCGGGGTTATTTTTGATAAAACTGTTCCAATCGTTGCTTCCCGATTTTGCTGTCAGGCTGATGAACTTTGTTTGATGAAAATGACAAATAGCCGCTCCGAGAGCGTCGGTTGCGTCCATATATTTGGGCATATCTTTTATTTTGAGTTCTAATTTTAAGGCATTTGCGACCTGTTCTTTCGATGCGCTGCCCGAACCTGTTATTGCTATTTTTATTTTTTTAGGAGCATATTCGAATATCGGCAATCCGTTCGACAAAGCCGCCGCCATTGCCACGCCTTGAGCACGTCCTAACTTCAACATCGACTGTACGTTTTTCCCGAAAAAAGGAGCCTCTATCGCAAATTCCTCCGGTTTATACTCTTTAATTATTGAATCGACACGCTCGTATATTTTGTTTAGTTTATCGTAATGACTTTTATATTTTTTCAGTTCTATAACGCCCATTATCAGCAGATCGAGATGAGAATCTTTCGAGCATACAATAGCATAACCCATAAGCGTTGTACCCGGATCGACACCCAGAATTGTCCTGTTTACTTTATTTACTTTATCCATACATGTTTTTGAAAAAACGCACCGTTTTTGAACCGGTGCGTTGATTATATTATAAATGGCAGAACTATAAGCCGGATTCTGTATTCCTTACGGAAGCGTTATCATTTATCTTTATTCTGTGTTTTTGCACAGAAATTGCGACCTACCCTCCGGCATCGGGCGGGCAACCCTATAGCGCCGGTTTACATGGTCTTGCAGGCTACAGGTTGTACTGTCCGTTTGTGTTGCCACAAGACGCGGTGGGCTCTTACCTCACCTTTTCACCCTTACCCGGATAAATCCGGGCGGTTATTTTCTGTTACATTGCCATACTCTTACAAACATCTGTCTTTCAACAGTGCAGCGCCCTATCCTGTCCGGACTTTCCTCCCTTCTCTTTATCGGAGAAAAGCGATAACACATTCTGCCATTATTGCAATTTGCACATTAATATCCGTTCCAGTGAATCTTATCCGGCTTATATTTATCCTTTGGTTTATCGTTGCCCGCAGGATAACCTATTGGGATGACATTCAAAGGAATGATATTTTCCGGAAGATGCAGGATTTTTCTCACAGTCGAAACACGCGCCTTGTCGGGATGAACAGCCGTCCATACAGCGCCAAGTCCCATAGCCTCAACCGCTAATAGAAT
This sequence comes from Tannerella sp., assembly GCA_031278765.1. GTDB lineage: Bacteria > Bacteroidota > Bacteroidia > Bacteroidales > Tannerellaceae > Tannerella. The sequence continues at coordinate 1,437 of JAITJX010000187.1, forward strand.
ATTTCCGGATGCTAACGAACAATCAAATTCCCAAAAAGCAAATTCGCCGGCTTTGACAGTAGAATCCCCGCAGACAACAATTGCCGCCGAGGCATGATACAGCATTTTGGCATAAGGCAAACCCGCCGCCAAAGAATCCATAACCGTACGGTCGTCAATAACAATAAATTGCCAGGGTTGCAGATTGACGGCTGAAGCAGCAGCCATGCCAGCCCGTACAACAGTATCGAGTGTCTCCCTCGGCACTGTTTTTCCCTGAATAAAATTACGAACACTCTTTCTCGAATGAATAACCGAAAGAGTTGCGTCTTTCTTTGATACAGTTCCCATCGCTATATTATTAAATTTCATATCTGTTTCGTTTGTGGTTATTTGCGAAAACGCAGGGCAAACAAACATTAGAATAAAGATTAATGCGCCGATTTTCTGAACATAATATTTCATGGATACATATTTTTTTTAATACTACTCGCTTGTAATTGTTGTTACATTTAGCGGCAATTTTATTCGCCTGTGACTGTAATTTTTGACACTATATAAATAGGCGCTTTTATTCCGCTAATGTCCATTTCGCCATTGAAATTCATTATCATATCCGAAGAAATGACCCAACCGGTATCTTTGTTCAGTTTCATAGATCCTTTTAGCGTTCCTTTGAATGAAACTTTGCCTTTTACACCATTAAAATCCTGTTCTTTCTGTCCTTCGGGCGTCAAAATCGTTCCGTCGATATCGAGTGTAACAACATTGTCTTCGATGCTTTTAAGAGTGGATTGCAAATTGAGACCGATTGCAAAATTCGAGGCTTTTGTCGTCATTTCGACAGTCCATTTATCGCCTGTCCCGACCGGTTTGCCGGGGAAATATCCGGTTGTCTGCTCTAATTGCGATTTGAAGACTTCTTCCGTGAATTGCGAACTGAACTGTGACATCAATTGTTGCCGCATGGCTTCAGATACATTTTCGTCAAAAGAGTTATATATGGCTTCTATCAATTTTTCCAACCCTTTCACCGATTTGGGTTTTCCGGTTTTATCCATAACTGTCTCAAATGGTTTGTCGATAATGGCTTTAAACATGGGACTCATATTTTCCGGTGTAGCGATGTCATCATCAGTATTCGAATCAATAGAAATACTGCCCATACCCGGCATTCCCGCCTCAATTTTAAATTCTTTGAATTTAACTTCCATCGTGTAGTCATTGCCTTGACTTTCTTTGACATCGAAAACCATTTTCATGGTCATGACAAGACTGATTTTCATTTCCTGATCCTTTATTTTCATGACCAGATCCGTGTTCATTACCACATTTTGCTTCAAAGTCTCATTCGGTTTCAGGTTATACTCCAAAGTAATCTTTTCCCCGTTTCCGCATGAAGACAAAATCGACATAAAGAACAAACTTAATACGCTTATTTTCAATATAAAATGTTTCATAATAACTAATATGTTTTTTTTATTTACAAGGTACAAAGGTATTGTTTTTTTTGATATAATGAACAAATTGCTAATTGCGGCTAAATCTTTTTTTGAGGCGCTATATCAATTTTGTCTGTTCACCTCAATGCTTCGTTCGCTCGCTGAGTTCATTGACCTGTCATGTCCTAAAAAAAGTATGCACTTTTTTTACAATTTTTATTAATAATTATATCTATTTTTTAAATCATTTTTAAACATTTTATGTGTCGTTTTTTTCGTTGGGGAGTCTATGCGCCCCCGCGGGGGGCGCATAGACTCCCCAACGAAAATTTTTTACGCCACCCATTGATGCACCTCCTCAGGCGTCTTAAGTCCTAACGACCAGTGTGGTCGCTTAGTATTATACAACCTTATGGCTCCGGAACATGCCCTCTTTACCATTTGCAAATCCTTAAAAGTTGAATCTAACATATATTCATCTTTTAATATTCCATTCACTCGTTCTGCCATCGCATTTTCATAACA
>JAITJX010000030.1 GCA_031278765.1 Tannerella sp.
TCCGGACAGCTCGAATTATTCTATTAATCAACAAATTACACGTTAAATTTATAAATCGGCCAATGCTCGAAAAGAAATTCGGGCTAAACTTTTGTGTTTCTTTCTGTGAAAAGCATATGTTAAATTTTTTTAATTCATTACATCGAACTCAGGTTCTTAGTACCTTTGTCGCATATTTTTCAACAGAGGAAAATGAATTTAAGAATTATATTGTACATACATAAAATGAATATACTATGAAAATTTACAATTGGGGGATCATTGGACCCGGGCGTATCGCCCATAAATTTGCAGAAGGCTTGAAGATATTACCTCAAGCACGTTTATATGCAGTAGCTTCGCGTTCTCGGGAACGTGCGGAAGATTTTCGTATGGCGCATGGTTTTGAAAAAGCTTTCGGTTCATATACGGAAATGCTTGAAGACCCTGCTCTCGACGTGGTTTACATCGCTACAACCAACAATCTGCATTTCGAACATACCCTGCTTAGTCTCAAAGCGGGGAAGGCAACGTTGTGTGAGAAACCTTTTGCCTCAGACCTTTCACAGGTAAAAGAGATGATTGCCTGCGCCAGGGAGAAAAATATTTTTCTGATGGAAGCGCTTTGCACGCGTTTCATGCCGAGCATGTTGCAATTGAAAGAGCAAATAGCCTCCGGAATCATTGGCAAACCGGTGATGTTACAATGTGATTTCGGTTTCGTGTCGCCTTTCGATCCGCAAAAACGCCTTTATGCTCTCGAACTTGGTGGAGGCTCTATCCCTGACATCGGTATTTATCCTATTTTTACGGCGCTTTACCTGTTCGGCAAACCGGTGGAGATACACGTTACTTCTATCCCGGCGCCGACAGGAACAGACTGGACAACAGCCTTTCTTTTTAAACACACCGGCGGAGAAATAAGCATGTTATCGTCCACTTTTCAGACGCTTCTCGAAAACGAAGCGCGGGTATACGGAGATAAAGGACAACTGAAACTGCATCGCAAGTTTTCATCCTCCGAACGTCTCTCGTTTATTGATAACGAAAGCAACGAAACAACACTTCAAGCAGGCATGACAGGCAACGGTTACAACTATGAAGCCACCGAAGTGATGAATTGCCTCGATAAAGGTCTGATCCAAAGCCCGGCCATGTCTTACGCCTTCTCTGTCGATTTGATATCCCTCATCGACGAAATTTCCGCAAAAGCAAGGCGGTAATTTTGTATTTTCATGTAATTTTGCATACTAAAATATAATAATTATGAATATCTACGATGATTTGGAGAAACTTAAAAAGCTGTTAGACAGCGGCGCTGTTTCACAGGAAGAGTATGAGCGCGAGAAAATCCGCATACTGGCTTCGCAGTATCAGGTCAAGAATAATAAGGATACATGGGATTTGGGAATTGACGAGAATACGTTTGTTGCATTTATGCACGCATCACAATTCATTACCGCTTTCATCATTCCTTTGATTATATGGCTTTTAGTAAGGTCTAAAAGTCCGTTGGTCGATGCGGCGGGGAAAAACATTCTCAATTTTGAAATAAGTTTTACCATTTATATATTTGTGCTGTTTTTGACTTGCATAGGCAGCGTTTTAATCCCTGTTCTTGCTTTGATAATGGTAGTTTTCATCATTATAGCAATAATAAAGTCTATTAACGGTGAAAAATGGGAATACCCACTGTCTGTTAAGATGTTAAAATGAGCGGTTTGATGAAGAAGCATGTATTGGATTTGAAGGTTGTAGAGAATGTGAGATTTCACGACCGGTATTGTTTATTGAAACTGACATCCGACAAGCGACTTCCGGAAATGCTACCGGGTCAGTTTGTACAAGTAAAAGTAACCGGCTCGGAAAAAACTTTTTTGCGCCGTCCGATTTCAATCAATTACGTTAATAAAGAGAGAAATGAATTGTGGTTGCTCATTCAAATCGTTGGTCCAGGAACGCAAAAAATGGCACAATATGTTTCGGGAGACATCGTAAATACGATTGTTCCGCTTGGCAACGGATTTACCGTGCCGCAGTCGGTTACCGATCTGAAAATATTGCTTGTCGGTGGCGGAGTAGGAACTGCGCCGATATTGTTTATGGGTAAAATATTGAAAGAGATGTATTTTAATCTTGTATTTTTGCTTGGAGGAAGAACGAAAAATGACATAATGCAAATGGATGAATTTCAGAAACTTGGAACGGTTTATGTTACGACCGAAGACGGTTCGAAAGGCGAAAAAGGATTTGTAACAAATCATTCAACGCTTCTTGTTTCGAGGGAATTCGGTAAAATTTACGCTTGCGGACCAAAGCCAATGATGGAAGCTGTTGCAAAATACGCAAAAGATCGAAACATAGATTGCGAGGTATCGCTCGAAAATATGATGGCATGTGGGATTGGCGCATGTTTGTGTTGCGTGGAAAAAACCGTGAAAGGAAACGTTTGCGTTTGTACGGAAGGTCCTGTGTTTAACATAAATCAACTGACATGGCAAATTTAACGACTAAAATAGGTGATTTGGAATTGAAAAATCCTGTAATCACAGCATCGGGAACATTTGGTTACGGTCTGGAATATGCTGATTTCTTTGATATTTCGCGATTGGGTGGAATTATAGTGAAGGGTATGACGATAGAGCCTCGCGAAGGCAATCCATATCCGCGTATGGCTGAAACTCCGGCCGGCATGTTAAATGCTGTAGGGCTTCAAAACAAGGGAATCGAGCATTTTATAAAAGAAATTTATCCTGCCCTGAGAAGTGTGGATACTCATTTTATAGTAAATGTAAGCGGTTCTTCAATAGATACATACGTCGAATGTGCAGAAAAAATAGCTGCTTTGGAGTTTATTCCGGCCATTGAGCTTAATATTTCGTGTCCAAACGTAAAACAGGGGGGTATGGCTTTCGGAGTATGCGTTTCGTCTGCGGCAGAAATAGTGAAGGCTGTCAGAAAAGTTTATCCTAAAACGCTGATAGTGAAACTCTCTCCTAACGTAACGGATATTACGGAAATAGCGCGTGCAGTCGAAGCCGAAGGCGCTGATTCCGTTTCGCTTATAAATACGTTATTAGGAATGGCTATTGACGTCGAAAAACGTAAGCCTGTACTTTCGACCATAACAGGCGGATTGTCGGGACCATGCATCAGACCGATATCTTTAAGAATGGTATGGCAAACGGCAAAAGCGGTCAAAATTCCCATTATAGGGCTTGGCGGAATTGCTTCGTGGCAAGACGCAGTCGAATTTATTCTTGCTGGAGCATCTGCCATACAAACAGGCACTTACAATTTTATTGATCCTGTGATTTCAATAAAAGTGATTGACGGTATAAATGATTATTGCGACAGAAACGGATTTATTTCCGTCGAAGAATTGATTGGGAAGTTGGAAACTTGAAGATGAAAAAAATATTAATTTTACTGATTATTAGTAGTCTGGCGAAATCTCAAAACATCGAAGTTTCCGATCCGGAATTTAAGAACTTTCTTATAGAACATTTTGATGCTGATGGTGACAGGGAAATTTCGGAAATTGAAGCAAGTGTCATCATGGGAATGAAAGTTCCGACCGATAGAATTTCTTCATTATCAGGTATTGAAAACTTTGTCGCACTCGAAGAACTTGAATGTACCCCCCAAAGTCCGTTCGCGAAAGGTAAATTGGATACCATGGATTTATGTAATAATATTCAGTTAAAAAAACTGATATGCGACAATAATCAACTGCCTTGTTTAGACCTGAGTAAAAACCTGCATTTAACGGACCTTCATTGTCGGAACAACAAAATTGAAACGCTTAATTTGGCGAACAATACGCAACTTCAGGAAATAGTTTGCGACAATAACAACCTGAAATACTTAGAAACAGGAGATTGCGAGATGTTGACTTTTCTTGCATGCAGTAACAACAGTCTGACTGAACTGGATTTACGAGATTACGGTGAATTGCGTTATCTGGATTGTAGCAGTAATAAATTGACAAACATTGATTTATCGGCTAATCATAATTTGTTGAAATTGTATTGCGGTCATAATCATCTGACTGAACTTAATATATCGAATAACGTAGAACTGGAAGAAATAGATTGCGGAAGTAACAGTATTGATACGCTTGACGTCGGCAATAATCCGGCGCTTATTGAACTTGAATGTAGTATTAACAAAATTACCACGCTTGATTTGACTGGCAATCTGAATTTAAAAATGTTGTTCTGTAATGCAATGCCTGCATTAACTGCAATTTATATACCTGATAATAATGTAATTGTGAAAATAAGTTATTCAAAAGAAAATGCGCGCCTGTATGGAGTTGTCAATGACATTGATATCAATATGGCTTATAGTGATGTGCGAAAGGAAAAAAGCGTAAAAACGCAGAAGAGCGAAAGGATGAGGGTGCGGAAGACCGAAAGCACGAAAGATAAAGTAAAAACGCAACATGTCGTGTCCGGCAACAGCGAAATAAGACGAATGGCAGAAGTGAATCGTAACTATTTGGAAAACAAACGTATAGAAAAAGAGAAAAAACGTGAAGCATTGACGACGTTTGCAGGGGATATTAATATCCCGGATATGGCGTTTAATCAATATATTATAGATAATTTCGATAGAAATGGAGATGGAAAAATTTCCGGTCGGGAAGCAAGAGATGTCAGGAAAATTGATTGTTCTGACTTGAAAATCAAATCACTCGAAGGAATACAATATTTCTCAATGCTCGAAACGCTTATTTGCCGGAAAAATGAAATCAGAGAAATAGATTTGACTTTCAATCCGACGCTAACAACGCTTGATTGCAGCGTCAATAAACTTAATACTTTGGAAATATCCGATAATCCTTTACTTTCTAAACTTAATTGCTCTAATAACAATCTTGTTGTGCTGGATGTAAGTAAAAATATCGCTTTGACCGAATTGCTGTGCTACAATATACGGTTAATTGAAATTGACGTTACAAAAAATACGGTTTTAACAACATTGGACTGTGGATATAACCATTTGGAAAACATTGATTTAAGCGATAATAAAAATATAACGACGCTGTATTGTAATTACAATAAACTCAAAACGATTGATTTTTCTCTTCTGCAAAAACTGCAAAAACTCGACTGTTCGGGAAATCTTTTTACTTCGATTGACGTGAATCGAAATAAAGCACTTTTAGATCTTAATTGCAGTAATAATCAACTGACAAACATCAACGTTTGTGCGAATCCGTTGATTCATACGTTAGATTGCGGAAACAACCTTATTAAAAACCTTGATATGTCGTGCAGCATATCGCTCGAAAATCTGTATTGCTATGGCAACATGATGGAAACACTTGATATTGACAAGATTCCATACGTAAAAAATATAAAATGCATGAATAACCCCATGAGTGTCATAGATATACGCAAGCACCCAAATTTGAAAACCGTCAATCTCGCTCCGATGCCTACACTCGTAATGTTGTATTGCAAAAGCATATATGACTATACATCATTAATTTACCCGTTTACGACCGAAGTAAAATTCGGAAAATAAAATACCCTGAATCTGAATGAAAAAATGACCATTTACTATTTTTTTATAGATTATTAACTATTATTCTTAGTTGCATTACTAAAAAATATAGTTACATTTGCGGCATAATTTTTTTAGATATGAAAAGATTGACAGCAAAAGAAGAAGAAATCATGTCCTTTTTTTGGGATAGAGGACCACTGTTTGTAAAACAGATTCACGATGTTTATTCTGAGCAAAAGCCTCATTACAATACGCTTTCAACGATTGTAAGAGGCTTGGAAGAAAAAGGATTCCTGGGGCATACTGCTTACGGAAATACCCATCAGTACTATGCGTTGTTTTCGAAAGAGAGTTACCGTCGTTCAAGCATTAAAGTATTGATTAACAAGTATTTTAATAATTCCTACAACCGCGTGGTAGCAGCATTTATCGAAGAAGAGGAATTGACCATTGACGAACTGAAATCGCTTATACGCGAAGTCGAGGAGAAAGAGAAACACAAACAAAAACAAACATGAACGGTTTTTTATTAATTACAGCAAAATCTACGCTGTGTCTGAGCGTTTTATATGGTTTATACGCTCTGTTGTTAAAGCGAGAGGCTTCGTTCCGGCTCAACCGGGTGACATTGCTTTTTATTATAACGGTATCGATCGCTATTCCGTTGATACAAAATCCTTTTCTTGGGAAAAATGCTATTGTGGCCGTAGATAAGACTATCAACAGGATAGCTTTTTCATTAGGATTAAAAAATCCTCCTGTAACTTCTGAAATAACTGTTTTGGAAGTTGAAATAATGGACAAAGCGGAAAAGATGAAAAACGGTGCGAATGAAAAAATATCCATCTCGTCGAAAAATACTGGGGACAAGGAGATTATCACGAATCAAAAGATTTCTCAGGCGGAAAGCGTAATTCAGTTACTTCTGGCGATATATTTTGTAGGAATGACAATCAGCCTGACAAGGACGCCCATCTCTTTGTTTTGCGTTTTCAGGATTGTAATTAAAGCGAGGCGGGTCAAGTTTGGACGACAAAAGGTTCTGATATCGCGCTACCGGATAAATTCGTTTACATTTGCCGGATGGATTGTCCTTTCAGAGGTTGATTTTCAGCAACATGCCGCTGAAATCGTTACTCACGAAGCTATCCACCGTCGTATGGCTCACTACTTAGATGTCTGTCTGGTGAATGTCCTGACGATTCTGCACTGGTTTAATCCTTTGGTTTGGGAATTACGAAGGGAGTTAAAATCTATTCATGAGTATGAAGCTGACTGTCATACCTTGAATCAGGGAATTGGCGCTGCAAAATACCAATTGTTATTAATAAAAAAAATTGCTGGAGCTAGTCGTTTCGCTATCGCCAGTAGTTTTGCACAAAGTAATATTAAAAAACGTTTAATTATGATGAACAAAAAATTCAATCCGAAAATACAATGGAAAGTATTGATACTCATTCCTATGACTGCATTATTGACGCAGGCATTTGCCCGTCAGGAAAACAACGCCGAACAGTATTCCGATATTCGGAATGTGAACGAACCGACCCTTCAAACGAATGGTGACGATATGAAAAAATCGAAGCCGCCGTTTGACGAACACTTTGTAGTAACAGCAGTATCAAAACCGATCGGTGATGATGATACGGAAAAATTGAAAGATGACAGCAGTTTTTTAAATACGAAGTAATCCGTGAAAAAAAGTGAAAATCAGGAAATTACCCTTATATCCAATTCAAAGGACAAGCTATTTGATGCAATCATGAATTCCCCCCATGATTCCCTCATGCGTGCGGAGAAAAAAGAAGTAGCGCGTGAAGAGTTTACAAAGTTGGAAAACACTGCGATTAAGTACAACAATCAGGAAATAACGCTTAAAGAGGCCATAGACAAATTGCGTTCCGTCACTAAAAAACATGAATTAAAAGTGTATTTGTTGTATTTTGTTTCCTCCGGCAGTAAATCGGCTTCTGTCGGCAATAACGGTATATGCAGAATAGATATCCATTTGCCGGAAATAGACCGTAAACAGCCACAAATGTATTATTTTATCGACGGCAAATGGTGGTGGAATTGGCGCAATGGCGCCACTAAGATCCGAAGCATTGAGACGCTGGAAGCGGATGCAGCCGTGAAACGGTTCGGGAAAGAAGCCGCAAAACGGAGCGATTGTGATGGAAACGTTTATTTCACCACCGCCACAATAAAAAATACGGAAGATCATTTTAAAAACAATTAATTAGTTATAATTTTAAAAATAGAAATAAACATCATGAATTTTAAAAATAGAAATATCATGAAAAAAACATTATTTACATTAGTATCATTCCTGATTTGTAGATGCGGATTTGTATTCGCTCAGGATTTGCAAAAAAACAAAAAAGTTGCCGACATGGTTACGGTTGGAAGCGGCAAAATAACAGTAGCCAAATGGTCTTTGTTCAAAGATACGGTTACGTTACCGTTGAGTTTCTTTACGAAAGAACTGGAGATTATAAAATTAGACGACAAGGATGAAGCGCTGATTTTGACAGAATCGTCGGTTACGATTGGCGACAAATATATCCTGATGGGAGGAGTAAACCATCAAAAAGTGAATTTCAAACTGTTTGACAAGACAGGTAAATATCTGACCGACGTAGGCGTCTTCGGTCAGGGACCCGGAGAGTACGGAAACATATCCGATTTTATGCAAAAATGAAAAAATGAGGCGAAACAAAAGATGAAATTAAAATTAATATATTTACTGTCAGCTTTTTTTATTTTTTTCTCTTGTGGAAAGCATGACGATGAAATCGAAGAGATTGTTGATAATACCGACAATTACAGGTACGAAATTCTGCGAGAATACAACTTTGGAGAATTGCAGGCAATGGAGAAATCAATAGGATTGCCTGTCGGTTTAATTAGTTTTATCGGTACGACGCCGAAATATGACGGTAATACGCAGATGAAAGTTTACAAAGTCATGCTTCCATCTGAAAACCCCAATGGTACGGGGGGAAAAATAGCCCTTTCCGGTTTGCTGATTGTGCCGCCGCTCGAGAATGATAAATCATATCGTCAGGTCATTGCGCCGGCATATACTTTTATTACGAGTGATGCCGCGCCGACAGTGAGAATTGAGCAAAACAAACTCGAACAGCATCTGATTTTCTGGATAATAGAAGCATATCGTTACAGCTGTGCCGTTATGATTCCCGATTATCCCGGATTTGGCGATTCATTCGGAGAATGTTTTATTCCCTACTTGGAGAAAAATTCTATGATCAGAACAACGGTAGAATATATTGATGCATCTCGAAAAGTTCTTGAAAAAGAAAACTACAGGCAAAGAAACGGATTGATCATTTCCGGTTATTCGCTTGGAGCATACGTATCATTGCAATTAGCGCGAGAAATTGAAACAAAAAATCTTTATACAGTTGATTATTTAATAGTCGGAGGTTCTCCATGCAATTTATTGCAAGAAGCCGAACTCATTCGCAAATCGACAAACTTGTCGCAGCCATATCTTTTTCCGTTTGCATTGCTTGGTTTCAAGAAAAACAGTTACCCAAACCTTGTAATGAACGACTATATGAATGAACCTTACGCTTCGCAGGCAGCATCATATCTTGACGGTCGGCACAGCGGTTTTGAAGATTTTTTTCCGACAAAAACGTCCGAGCTTTTCACCGCCAGCTTCATCAACAATCAAGGAATGAACGAAATAAACAGGATTCTTGATGAAAACAGCGTGAAAACTTGGCAAAACAAGTGCAAATTTATTATGACGCACGGAAGCGATGACGTTACGGTTTATTATGTGCAAGCAAGAGATTTTGCCGCAGCACAAAACGAATCAGGCGGAGAAGTGGAATTTGAAGAGACACTCGGTTCGCATACCGGCGCGGGAATTTGGTTTTATCTGAAATTAATGATTGAATTGGATAAAATGGAATAATACTAATTTTGCATAATAAAAGTTAATGTTTTTTTGCAGTATATATATATTGCCTACTTTTGCGCTCTTTAATTTATAATAAAAATATTATGAAGATTAAAACTCAGATGTTTTTATTGGCAGTTATGTTTTTTTTCATAACTGCCGGGACAGAAAAATCGGATCTAAAAGAGGGCTACAGACTTGGCGACCTTGCTCCGGAAATTGGATTAACAGGCGCTGATTCCGACATTGTTTTTGCAAATAATACATTACATTATACATTGTTGCACTTTTGGGCGGCATACGATGGAAATTCGAGAAAGCAAAATGTATTATTATGGAATCATCTTAAAATGAAAAATTTGCCTCATCTCAAAATGATTTCTATTTCAATGGATTATTCCAAGTCCGTTTTTGAGGAAACAATAAAAATAGACGGGTTGGAATCCACAAATCAAATATATGAATGGCAGGGGAAAAATTCTGATATTTACCGAAAATTCGGATTGAAAAAAGGTTTCGGAAATTTCCTTATTGACGATAGAGGAGTAATAATAGCCGTAAATGTTACACCCGAAATTTTAGACAGAATTGTAAATTGAATTTCGAGTTTTTTATTGCAAAAAAGATTTGTTTTTCGAAAGAGAAAGGCGATAGTAAAAGAGTTACGCCACCTGTTGTACGTATTGCAATGGCGGGTATAGCCATTGGTCTGGCTGTAATGATTGTCTCTGTTGCTATAGTCGTTGGATTCAAAAAGGAAATACGAGACAAAGTTATCGGATTTGGCGGGCATATTCAACTGTCTAATTTTGATAATAATATATCGTACGAGTCGGTTCCGATAGCAGTAAGTGATTCATTGACAGAGACGCTGAATGAAACGGAAGGGATTAAGCATATCGAAATCTATGCCACAAAACCTTGCATGATCAAGACTGCAACTGATTTTCAAGGTGTTGTAATGAAAGGCATAAGTGTCGATTTCGATACGAGTTTTTTTCAGAAACATCTTGTTGAAGGTGAAATGCTTGGCATTGATACTGTGAAATCAAATAATAATGTTATGCTTTCACAGATTTCCGCAAACATGCTGAAATTGAAATGCGGAGACTCGTTTTTCGCTTATTTTGTAGATAATAATCAAAACGTAAAACCAAGAAAACTGACCATCGCCGGTCTGTATGATACGGGATTTGTTGATTACGACAAACTTTTTGTTATCTGCGACATCCAACTTATCAGACGTATAAACGACTGGGAGGAGGATATGGTCGGTGGAGTAGAGATTTTCATTGACGATTTTAATCGAACAGAAGAATTGACAGAAAAATTGTATTTTTCGTTGATAGACAAACAGGACAGACTTGGTAATACATATTTCGTGCGTTCTGTAAAAGACCTTAATCCTATGATATTTAATTGGCTGGGCGTACTTGATTCCAACGTTGTCATCATTTTGATGCTCATGATCCTTGTTTCGGGATTTACAATGATTTCAGGAATTTTGATAGTTATTCTTGAACGCACCAACATGATAGGAATTCTCAAAGCACTTGGTCAGCAAAACAAAAGCATTAGAAAAGTATTTTTGTATGTTTCGTTTTTCCTGATTATTAAAGGAATGTTCTGGGGAAATATTATCAGCATGGCATTTTGTTTATTGCAATCACATTTTAAATGGCTAAAACTTGATGCTACGATTTATTACATTGATTCTGTACCTGTAGAACTGAATATCTTAACTTTAATCCTTATAAATATCTGTTCGTTGATAGTATCGCTGATAATGATGATAGCTCCCTCATATCTTGTTTCACGAATAGAGCCCGCAAGGTCAATCCGCTTTGAATAACCTTGTACAAGCCAGCCTTACGACGCCTTAAAATACACCATGTCTCTGATCGGAATACGTCCGTGCATAATATGATATTCTACATTCCGACAACCCGGTTTATTCAAAAAACGCTCGCACAATCCCGCTTTACTCCCTGAATAAGGTTGTTCTGTCTGCATATTTCAGTTTGCGGAACATTTTAAACCCTAACTCCACAAAAGTTAGGTAGCTATTTTCTATAAAGCATTAATATTTAAATTATTACGAGAATTCTATAGGCTACATAATTAGGTGGTCTATAAAATTTAACATACTATTGTTTATCAAACTATTACAATCATAGACGGGGTAAATATGATGGAGTTAGGGTTTAAATCAATGATTTCCAGCGCAAGTATGCTTCTTCTGTTTGGGCGTTACATGATAATTCGGGTTCAACGACTTTTTGTTTGGTAAGTGTTGCAAACGCTTCGTCATTAGACTTATAATAGCCTGCGCCAATACCTGCTGCTTTTGCCGCTCCGGCAGCGCCGTCTGTGTTTAAGAGTTCAATCATCGCTCCGCTTACATTTGCAAGTGTTTGCGTGAATACCGAACTTAGGAACATATTGGCGTATCCGGCACGTATAAGATGGATATTCATACCCATAAGTTTCATTATCTCCATTCCGTACTGAAACGAAAAGACGATGCCTTCTTGCGCCGCTCTCAAAAGATGACGTTTGTCGTGCGTGTTGAAATTGACGCCGTGAACGGAACAGCCCGCTTCCCTGTTTTCAAGTACGCGTTCAGCACCGTTGCCAAATGGAACAATTGATATGCCTTCCGCACCAATCGGCGCTTGCGATGCAAGTTCGTTCATGTCCGAATAAGAAAGACCTTCGAGCGCAAGGTTCCTTTTCAGCCAGGAATTTAAAATTCCCGTACCGTTTATACATAATAAGACTCCCAGACGCTCAAGATTTTGTGTATAATTAACATGAGCAAAAGTATTTACACGCGATTTCTGGTCGTAGTCCGGTTTGTCAAGCACACCATAAACTACGCCCGAAGTTCCTGCTGTCGATGCAATTTCTCCCGGATTAAATACATTGAGCGATAAAGCATTATTAGGTTGATCTCCTGCACGATATGCAATTACCGTACCTTCTTTCAATCCTAATTCTGCCGCAGTCGAAGCCGAAACCCTTGACTGTATGCCGAAAATTGGCGTAATTTCGGGTATTATATCTTTGGAAATGCCAAAATAATCAAGTACATCCATGGAAAGCGATTTTGTTTTGAAATCCCAGAAAATACCTTCCGACAAACCTTCGATGGTAACCGACACATCTCCGGACAATTTCATGGCTATATAGTCTCCCGGAAGCATTATTTTGTCAATTTTTGCATGTATATTCGGCTCATTTTCCTTTACCCATGCAAGTTTGGCGGCTGTAAAGTTTCCCGGCGAGTTCAACAAATGCGAGAGGCATTTCTCTTCTCCAATTGCTTTAAAAGCCTTTTCGCCGTAGGGAACAGCTCGACTGTCGCACCAAATGATTGCAGGACGGAGTACCTTTTTATCTTTGTCGATGCAAACAAGTCCGTGCATCTGCCAAGAAATACCTATAGCTTTTATTTCATCAGCTGTTACGTTTGATTTTTGCATTACGGAAGCATGAGCAAGTTTCAGGTTTTCCCACCATATTTCCGGATGCTGTTCTGCCCAACCCGGCTTTTTCGCAATAATTTGCATTTCCACTTTCGGATAAAAATCTGATGCTACGATTCTCCCGCTTTCGACTTCAGCCAAACAGGCTTTCACAGATGAACTTCCAATGTCATATCCAAGTAAATACATGATAATTAAGATTTTTATATTTTTATTTTATATTAATTGCAAATTTTTAACCAAAAACATTAGTGCAACATTCGTAATACATGCGATATTTTGTTCACGCTCTTTGGTGAAATGATGCTCTTCTGAGATAACTTTTTCTTTGTTTGCAACTGCAATCCATACTGTACCAACAGGTTTCGTTTCTGTTCCGCCTCCTGGTCCTGCTATTCCGGAAGTTGCAATCACATAATTGCAACCCAAAGATCGCAATGCACCTTGTGCCATTTGTTCTACGACTTGCTTACTGACAGCACCATAAACTTCCAAATCCTTTATTGGAACTCCCAGTATATTAGTTTTCACTATATTAGAATATGAAACAATACTGCCGACAAAATAATCCGAACTTCCGGGAACGGAAGTAATCAACGAGGCTATCGCACCACCGGTACAACTCTCTGCTGTTCCTATCGTTAAACCCCTTTTTCGTAATTCTTCACCTGCGATGACTTCAATTTTCCTGTCTTCGTCGTAAATTATATACTCTTTTACAATATCCGACAACTGTTTCTTCAAAGTATTAACTGTCTCATTTACTTTTCTTTCAATATCAAAATAGGCAGACAAGCGCAAGCGTATTATTCCCGCTTGCGGAAGATAAGCAAGTCTCACAAAATCAGGAAGGTCGTTTTCAAAATCCTTCAATTTAACGGCAAGTTCAGATTCAGTCAGACCGGAGACCATTATTGTACAGTGTTTTATGAATATATCCCGTTTAAATCGTTTTTTCAATTTCGGAATTATTTCATTAGACATCAGCCACTTCATTTCGTAAGGAACTCCAGGCATGGAAATCAACACTTTACTATTTCTCTCAAACCATGTACAAGGCGCTGTTCCCATCTTGTTTTGGATAACGGTAGCTTTATCGGGAACCATCGCTTGAGAACGAGTTAATTCATTGATAATAATGGTTCTTTCTTTCATGATTTCTTTTATGTTTGCAAAAACTTCGTTCGAAAAATGAAGTCTGCTGTCAAAATATTTGCATAAGGTTTTCAATGTCAGATCATCCTTTGTAAGACCTAAACCTCCTGTTAATAAGACTATTGAAACATTCTTAAAAGCGTCGTCGATGGCTTTCGCTATATCTTCGGCCATATCTCCGACAGTAACTTTTCGTGTAACTTTTAATCCGTTATCATTCAGCATATTGGCCATCCATGCAGAATTAGTATCAATAACTTGCCCTATCAACAATTCATCGCCTATTGTTATAATCTCTACATTCATAAGTATAATTTGTAAATACAAACGAAAAAACGACTTGTTTATTGTAAAAAAACAGCCTAAAAGTTATTCCATTTTTTTAGACGCAATTAGACGCAATACAATATTTAGAATTTTTTTCCGTTTGGAATATGTTGAACTATGTTTAGCTTCGAATGAACAGAATCGTAATAATGCTCATAACTATAACTGGGTGCGTCCGAACGGTGCAGGCACAGTACGACGTGCAGTTCAGTCAGTATTTTAATGCAATGGGCTATTATAATCCTGCCGTAGTCGGACTTTCCGGCAATCTTGATGTTACAGCGCTTTATCGCCTGCAATGGTTAGGATTCGGGCTGTCTGCGCCTAAAACGCTGTTTGCAACGGCAAATATGCCTTTCAAATATTTAAACAAAGAGCATGGTGTCGGATTTGTGATGGTGAAAGACGACATTTCGAGCATCAGAAGCAACATGTTTACAGGATTGCAATATGCTTTTCCGAAAAAAATTGGCAAAGGAATTTTAAGAATCGGTTTGCAGGGAGGATTGATAAATATGACTGTCAGAGGCGACAAGATACGGTTGCCGGTCGACAGTCTCGGCAATCCTGGTCCGCCCGACGAAGCAATACCTGTTTCAACAACTGATGTAAAAGTTTTTGACCTGAGCGCCGGTATCTATTTCAGTACGGATAAATTATATATCGGAGCAGCTTCGACACACTTGCTGAAACCCCAAATAGACGAAGAAAATTTGAAAACTTTTATTGAACGTGAATATAATTTTATGGCAGGATACAATATTAAGACAAATAATCCGTTACATGAATTGCAACCGTCTGTTTTTGTCAAAACAAATTTAACCATGTATCAGGTTGATGTTACGGCAAGAGCGATTTTTGCAAAAAAATTTTCGGGAGGATTTTCGTGGAGAATAAACGATGCGGTAGTATTGTTGCTCGGAGCTACGATCGGAAAGATACAGGCAGGATATGCGTATGATTTCCCGACAACAGCTATTCGTAAAGGCTCGATGGGCAGTCACGAGTTGTTCCTCAAATACAGAATGCAATTGAATAAACCGAAAACAATATTAGGTAAATATAAAAGTGTGAGATTTTTATAAAACATGAAAAAAATTTTATTGATAACAGTTATAGCAGTTACGCTTTCGTCATGCGGCAGAAATACCATGAACAGCGGAGGTGAACTTGTCGGCGTAAGGTTGGCTGCATTTAAAGAATCCGCTCCTTACGGCATGGTGCTGATTAAGAGAGGTTCATTCAGGATGGGACTTTCCGACTCCGACAGTATTTGGGGAACGCAAGCCGACACAAAAGGCGTTTCGTTTGAATCATTCTGGATGGACGAAACGGAAATCACGAATGCCAAATACCGTCAATTTGTCTATTGGGTGCGCGATTCGATTATCCGTACGCGCCTTGCAGATCCTGCATACGGTAATAACGACCTGTTTATGATTACGGAAGACCGCTACGGCGAGCCTGTTACGCCACATCTCGACTGGACCCGCCCCATTCCTTGGAAACGCGCCAACGAAGACGAACAACGCGCTATTGAAAGTGTTTATTTCACACATCCCGTTACGGGAGAACGTAGCCTTGACCGCCTTCAAATGATATACAAATATGAATGGTATGATTATACATCCGCCGCTTTGCGACGCAATAATTTTGATCCACAACTGAGGGTGCGCAATACCGATGTTTTAGCCAATCCCGACGAAGCTGTTATGATTTCAAAAGATACCGCCTATATCACTGAAGACGGAAAAATTGTCAATGAAACTATTACACGTCCCTTAGGCAGTTATTTCGATTTTTTGAATACATACATTATTAATATATATCCCGACGAAACTTCATGGATAAATGACTTTAAGAACGCATATAACGAACCGTATCTGAGACTGTATTTCACACATCCCGGATATAATGATTATCCTGTTGTGGGCGTTTCGTGGGAACAGGCAAATGCGTTTTGTGTCTGGCGTACCAATTTATACAAAGAAAATTTGATGAACATTCCGGCGGGATTTGAAATTGAACCGTATCGTTTGCCGACCGAAGGCGAATGGGAATATGCGGCGCGTTCGGGTAAAAACGAAAACAAATATCCTTGGGAAACAGACGCCTTAAAAGACAGTAAAGATTGTTTCATGGCAAACTTTAAGCCCGGAGATGGTAATTATACAGATGACGGTCATCTGATTACGGCGCGCGTAGCTTCGTTTTTGCCTAATGAATTTGGGCTTTATGACATGGCAGGAAACGTAGCGGAATGGACTGCATCCGTTTTTACCGAATCGGGACCGCAACAAATGAATGATATAAACCCTGATTTACGCTACAATGCCGCAAAAGAAGACCCCTATGACATGAAAAAGAAAGTCGTAAGAGGAGGATCGTGGAAAGACGTTGCTCGATTTATCCGCTCCGATATTCGTTCTTTTGAATATCAGAATGAAACGCGCTCATACATAGGCTTCCGCTGTGTTCGCACGCAAGTAGGATTTTCGGAATCAAAAAAAGGAAAGAAAAAATAATAAATGATAAAATAATGGGAAAATACAGCAGATATAAAAACAGATTGGAGATGTACCTTTCCAGTGAAAAAGGTAAACGAATTTTAAATTTTGTTTACAGTTGGGGAGCATCTATCGTGATCATAGGATCGTTGTTCAAAATCCTGCACTTGCCATACGCCAATCAGATACTTTTTGTAGCCATGACGGTAGAAGCATGTGTATTCTTCATATTCGGATTCGAACATCCGTACAGCGACTATCATTGGGAAGAGGTATTTCCGGTATTGAAATCCAAAAATCCGCTCGACCGTCCCGATTTCCATGGCAGTAGCGGCGGAGGAAGCAGTGTGATTGTCGGAAATGCTGCCGACGGTGCGTTCGAAAATGTTACCGTACCGAACGGACAGGGAGATTCCGGCAGAGGAACAGTCATTATCGGCGGATTTGGTGGTGGCGGATTCGGTGGCGGCAGCAGTGGCAGTGACGGCGGCAGCGACATTCCATTCGCGCCAACCACTAAGCAATCGCCGGAATCTATGGTACAGGCAGGAATGTCGGCTATGGGATTGAATATTTCGGAAACAGATTCGGAACTCCTCGCCGAAAGCATTAAGAAACTGAACAGTGCAGCCGAACAAATCGCCAAAATGGCCGATTTGACCGAAGCAACGCAATCATATATCGAAAAAATTTCTTCCGTTTCGGAAAATCTCGACAAATTTAGCCTTATAACGGGGTCATTGACGGAAGTTTCTGATACGCTTGCCAATTCATGCAAATTGATTTCCGGTTACAGGGATGAATCGGAAGAAGGCGCTGTGCAATCGGTGAGTTATGTAGAGCAGATGACTGCAATCAACAATAATCTGTCGGATCTGAACAAGTTTTACGAAGCCCAACTCATTGGTATCCGCTCGCAAATGGATACCGTTCAGCATATCAATGCAGGACTTAACCGTATTCGCGACATGTACGACAGCTCGCTTGTCGATAGCGCTTCGTTCCGCAACGAAAATGAACGCATGGCACAATTGCTCGGACAGTTGAACCAAGTTTACAGTCGCCTTTTGCACGCAATGACGGTAAATATGACAGCAACATATCCGCCTTCCACCCAACAACAGCCTGTTTATCAACAGCCGCCGTATCAACCGCCATATCCGAGATGAGCCATGTTTAAAGATTTAATGTTCAGAAAAATAATTTAAACACACACAATGGCAGGAATTTCAAGCAACCCCAACTCGCCGCGTCAAAAGATGATAAACCTTATGTATTTGGTTTTCATTGCAATGATGGCTATCAACGTTTCTTCGGAAGTGCTGGAAGGATTCGAACTGGTAGAAAAAAGTCTGCGCGCTTCGACTGAAAATTCAACACAACGCAACGAACATATAAAGGCAAACCTTGATAAAGCTTATGAGGCAAACGCCGCCAAAGCAGGCGAATGGTACAGTAAAGGAACCGATGTGAAACAGCAAACAGACGATTTGTTTAATTACATCAGCGAACTGAAATTGCGCATTGTACAGGAGGCCGACGGCAAAAAGGGCGATGTTAGCAACATCAACCATAAAGACGATTTGGAAGCCTCGTCGAGGATTATGCTTGCGCCTATTGTCGGCGAAGGAAAAAAATTGAAAGAAAAGATCGAAATCTATCGCGCTTTTGTCGGTAAAATGATTGACGACCCCTACAAGAAAGAAATGTTTGAATCCGTTTTGAGTACGGAAGTACCAAAAAAAGGCGGCATCATACCAGGATCGTGGGAGAATGCACTGTTTGAAAACATGCCGGTCGCAGCTGCAATCACTCTGCTTACGAAAATGCAGAGCGACATCCGCTTTGTGGAAGGAGAAGTCCTTTCGACACTGATAACAAACGTAGATGAAAAAGATTACCGCGTAAACAAAATTCAGGCCTTGGTCATACCCAAAAGCCAGGTGATTACGAGAGGAATGCCTTACGAAGCGCAATTGGCGCTTGCAGCGGTCGATTCGACCAAACAGCCGGAATATTATCTGGGGAATACGCTCCTGAAAAACAATATTATCAACATCACGGCAAACACGGTGGGAGAACATCCCTTTACAGGAAAAATAATTGTAGATGGCGAAACCTATCCGTTTTCTTCAACCTTTTCCGTTACGGAAACCTCGGCCACAATTGCGCCGCTGCTAATGAAATTCCTCTATGAGAGCATCAACAATGACGTAGAAATCTCCATTTCAGGAGTGCCTAGCGGAGCAATAACGGCTTCGCTCGAAGGTTCGGGCAAAATAGAACCGAAAGAGAAAAATATATGGACCGTCAGCGGACTCAACATGAACGCAAGTCCGAAAATAAGCATCGTTTTGAGAGCCAATGTCGGAGGGCGAACAGTGCAGGAAAGCAAGGAATTTAACGTCCGTCCCTTACCGCCTCCTCTGCCCTTTATTGCATATAAGGACGCCGGCGGAACCACACGCAGTTTCAAAGGCGGCGCGATAGCGAAACGAGCGCTCGTAGAAGCAAGCGGAGTACAGGCCGCCATCGACGACGGGGTGTTAAATGTTCCCTTCACTGTCACCTCATTCCAGATGATGATTGTCGATGCTATGGGAAACTTTATCCCCGAAACATCCAACAGCAGCGAATTTACGCCGCGCCAAAAAGATCTCATACGTAATCTTGCACGTGGAAAACAGTTCTTTATCACCAATGTGAAAGCTATTGATCCGGCCGGCAAACCGCTTACGGTTTCATCATCCATGCAGGTAGTTGTTAATTAAAAATTATGAAATAATAAAACATTATGAAAAGCTTATTTTATATAACATTGATATTTGTTGCTTTGGCTGCCTCGATGGAAGCGCAAAACAATCAACCCCGCCTCAGCCGCGGGAGCGAACGCACACGCCAGCAACAACAGCAAAACAATTCGGGAGAGCCACAACTGTCCGTGCGCGCACAAATCATGAACGAACAAATGACGCAAAACACCGATAACGCACGATGGATGAGGGTCATTTATCGCCAAATAGATTTGATGAAAGAAAAAAACGGCCCTTTATATTATCCCATACAGGAATTGAACGGGCAAGTCAACCTTTTTACAAAACTTTTCAGTCTCGTTAGCGAAAATAAAATAAAGGTATATAAATATCTCGGAGATTATGAATCTTTTGAAGATGATAATATTTTGACCTATAGAGATATGCTTGAAAAGTTCAACATCTACTTCGATTCCATTCCCCCCGGAGGAGGCAGGCCGGCTACATACGTCGTCAACCAAAGTGACATTCCATCGCAGGAAGTAAAAACTTACTACATAAAAGAGGCATGGTTTTTCGACCAGAACAACTCTCTCTATGACGTTAAAACATTTGCCATTTGCCCGATTGCATACATTATCTCCGACATGGGAGAACAGCCCATGCCCATGTTCTGGGTCAAATACGAAGATATTCGTCCCTACATCAACAACATATTGATAATGACTTCAAATATAAACAATACAAGAACTTATACTTACGATGATTATTTCCGTCAAAGGATGTTTGAAGGAGAAATCATCAAGACCGAAAACATGTTGAATCTGGCGCTAATGCAAATTCATCCAACTCCGGATTCCCTCCAAATGGCTCAAAAGCAGATCGAACAGCAATTGATTTCATTCAGGGATTCGCTTTGGATACCCGAAGACGCCACAACGGTTTTAAGCAAAAAGGAACAGAAGAAAATCACACGCTCGGCAAAAACCGGCGATGGCGTAACAACCGACAGCAAAAACACCGTAAAAAAAGAGAAAACAACTACACCGAAACAGGAAAAAACATCTCCCTCATCCTCCAAATCAGTGCCTGTGAGGAATATCAGGAGGAGGTGATGAAACAGTGGTTACCACTAAAAAATAAAAAATATCACAAAAATTATTGTTACCTTAAATCCGCACGAATCCAGAAAAAGAACTACTACAAAGTGTTGTTAATTACGCAATTAACAAACACTTTGCACAAGTCGAAAATTTCACCTAATTTTACGCTGTCAAACAATTAAAATTAAGACAATGAAATTTTACA
>JAITJX010000084.1 GCA_031278765.1 Tannerella sp.
TAATTGTTTTCGTGGTTGATTTTAGTGAATACGATAATTTGCGTATAGGGGGATGCTTTTGCTTTTTTGTTACCTCTTTATGATTCTCCGATTTTATTTATCCCTTTCTGAATTGCTGCGGATTTGAATGTTATTTTGTTTCTTATTATTGATTCTTTGATTTCTTTCGTATATTTCTTCTATAAATTTTTGCAAGACATTTTATGTACAATCTGAAAATTTCACGCTATCTTTGCGCCGTAAACAAACATAAAAATTATTAATTGACATAGCATAAATCACGCTGTGCATTTTTTCAAGTGAAAGAATTTATAATACACGAAGCAAAATCCGAAAAAGCCATACTGGTAGGGCTTATAACGCCGGAACAGGATGAACGACATGTTAAGGAATACCTTGACGAACTTGATTTTCTTGCGGAAACAGCCGGCATTTCCGCCGTTAAAAGGTATGTTCAAAAACTTGATTACCCCAATCAGTTAACGTATGTGGGGAAAGGGAAATTGCAGGAAATAAAAGAATATGTTGTTGAAAACGAAACGGGCGTCGTTATTTTTGATGACGAGCTGTCCGCCAAACAGATAAAAAACGTTGAAAGCGCGTTGAAAATAAAAATCCTTGACCGTACAAGCCTTATCCTCGACATTTTTGCAATGCGGGCACAGACAGCTCATGCAAAGGTGCAAGTCGAACTGGCACAGTATAAATATATGTTACCGCGACTGACGCGCCTCTGGACACACCTGGAACGTCAGCGGGGCGGCGGCGTTACGATGCGGGGCGTGGGCGAAACACAGATCGAACTTGACCGCCGTATCATACTCGACAAGATTGCAAAACTGAAAAAAGACCTCGAGGAAATAGACAGGCAAAAATCGTCACAGCGTAAAAATCGCGGGAAAATGGTGCGTACAGCGCTGGTGGGATATACCAATGTAGGGAAATCGACGCTTATGAACCTGTTGAGCAAATCGGACGTGTTTGCCGAAGATAAACTTTTTGCAACGCTCGATACAACCGTCAGGAAGGTTATCATAGAAAATCTTCCCTTTCTCTTGTCCGACACCGTAGGGTTTATACGAAAACTCCCCACAGAATTAATAGAATCGTTTAAATCTACGCTCGACGAAGTACGTGAAGCCGATTTGCTACTGCACATTGTTGATGTTTCACACCCTGCGTTTGAAGAACAAATCGAAGTCGTAACAAAAACGCTCTCGGAAATTGACAAAACTCCGAAACCTGTAATACTTGTTTTCAACAAGATAGACGCCTTTGCCTTTACCCCAAAAGAAGAAGACGACCTGACGCCCAGTACGTATGAAAACGTCTCCTTCGACGAGCTGAAACAAACCTGGATGAATAAACTGCCCGATAATTGCGTATTCATCTCCGCAAAAGAAAAAATAAACCTCAGCGAACTCAAAAAAACGCTCTACGACAAAGTGAAAGAAATCCACATCAGCCGCTTCCCTTATAATGATTTCCTGTATTAAAGATTGCTCCAACAATGCTAAACGAAAGCAATCCCGCCGGATTATAAATTTTTGGAAATAATTAAAACTGTTTATTGTTTACGTTTCATATTTGGTAAAAGAATGGCAACCACGCCTGTCAAAGGCATAAAGGAGCAAACATTATAAACCATTTCAATACCATGAATATCGGCCTGTTTTCCCAGCACTGCCGACGCTATTCCTGCTATCCCGAAAGAGAAACCGTAAAACAGTCCCGATACAAGACCCAATTTGTATGGCAACAATTCCTGCGCATAAACGAGTATTGCCGGAAAAGCAGAAGACAATATCAATCCTGCAAAGAAACTGAGAATTACCGTCCATGTCAAGCCCACATGCGGCATCAGCAGGGCAAACGGAGCCGAACCCAATATCGACAGCCAGATCACATACTTGCGTCCCAGCCTGTCGCCAAGCGGTCCTCCCATAATCGTACCGAATGCGGTGGCTATAAGGAAGACGAAAAGAAATACCTGCGATTGCTGTATGGAAACGTCGAATTTTTCAATCAGGTAAAATGTAAAATAACTCGTCAGGCTCGACATGTAAACGTATTTTGAAAAAATTAAAACAAGAAGTACAACGATCGTAAAAACCGTTTTTGCAGGAGGGAACGGCAACGCAACATGTGCCGTTCCCGTTTTTTCGGTTTTTGATATTAGTTTCAGTCGCTTTTTGTACCATTTGCATACCGGTATCATCATCATCAACGCAATAACCGGCAAAATGGAGAAAAAGGCGATATGCGTACGGGCATGAGGCGCAACAATGGCTGCTACCAAAAGCGGTCCGAGCGAATTGCCAAGATTTCCTCCTACCTGAAAGATGGATTGCGCCAATCCGCGTTTCCCACCCGACGAAAATGATGTAAGTCGCGAAGCTTCGGGGTGAAATGTCGAAGAACCCATTCCTACCATAAATACGGAACACAGCGTCCATGCAAGCGTTGTAGAACATGCCAGCAAAACAAGTCCCGTCAGCGTGAACAACATGCCCGCCGGAAGCGACCACGCCCAAGGTTTCCTGTCGAAAAAAAGACCTACCAGAGGCTGGAATATTGACGCCGCCATTTGATACGTCAGCGTAATAAGGCCTATTTGCCGGAATGAAAGATGCATGTCGTTTTTGAGAACAGGATATGAAGCCGAAACAACCGATTGCAGTGCATCGTTCATGCAATGAACGGCGCTCAATGCTATCAACACCTGAAATGCCGTATTGTTTATTTGTTGCTGTTCCTTCCTCATCATCATAAAAAACGGCGCAAAATTAATTATTTTTTGCTGTTTTACATAAACAACGCACTTTAGATACCCAAGCAATTTTAACTGACGATTGCTTCACTCTGCGGGTTCGCCGGTGACGGCAACGCATCCTTTCGCACCTTCGCGCCTTCGCGCTTTTGACACACCTTCTCGGTTATTCTGTAATTTCCGTTATTTTTCCTATAAGAAAAAATGAATCTACAAATGTACCCGTTTAACCCAACTTGGCACGGATATTCACGTAACCAACTTTCAATCAGGAATATACACTGTATACACTTCACTTATGGGGGACTACAGATTTTTCATGATCTCCAATTATCTGACATC
>JAITJX010000134.1 GCA_031278765.1 Tannerella sp.
GGATGTCAGATAATTGGAGATCATGAAAAATCTGTAGTCCCCCATAAGTGAAGTGTATACAGTGTATATTCCTGATTGAAAGTTGGTTACGTGAATATCCGTGCCAAGTTGGGTTAACCTCATCAAACATGAACAATCAAAAAAAAGAAGTGTGAAGGAGAAAAGACGGGATGCCGGCTGGAATAATGATTATTTATTGAAAATCCTAATAAATTAACATGCGTTTGCCCTGTAAAAACCAGCGATTTTTTCCGCACAATTTTCTCCATCTATTGCGGCGGAGACTATTCCACCGGCATAACCCGCTCCTTCTCCACATGGATAAAGCCATTTTAACTCAACATGTTGAAGCGTTTCCTTATTTCTTAATATCCTTACCGGAGACGATGTGCGGGTTTCAACGCCTATCATAACTGCTTCATTGGTAAGGAATCCGCGGGAAATTTTATCAAACCGGCAGAAACCGTCTCTTAATCTTGACGTAATGAATTCCGGTAACCAAAAATGCAGCGGCGAAACTGTAAGTCCAGGAATATATGAAGATTCGGGCAGGTCAAATGAATTACGTTTCTGCACGAAATCGACCATTCGCTGGGCAGGAGCTGTTTGTTTCATTCCGCCGTTAATCCATGCCAGACGTTCAAGATGTTCCTGATAGTACATTATATTAAGAACATTGTCTTTCTTCTTTTCCGAATCCTCCGGTCGAATTTCGACAACAATTCCCGAATTTGCCCAACGGGAAGTGCGATTTGAAGGCGACATGCCATTCACCACAACCTGTTCGGGAGCACTCGCGGCCGGCGTTACAAAACCGCCGGGGCACATGCAAAAAGAATAAACTCCTCGTCCGCCTGACTGCGTCGTAAAACTGTATTCCGCAGCAGGCAAAAAATCTCCCCTGCCTTCTTTCCGGTGATAACGGATTTGGTCTATAAGCATTTGTGGATGTTCGAGGCGAATCCCAATGGCAATACCTTTTTCTTCAGTACGTATTTTATTGTTCAACAGATATTTATATACATCTCTTGCCGAGTGTCCAGTTGCCAGAATGACGGGACCCGTAAACTCCGCAAAATTTGAAGCAATGATACCTTTTACTTCTTTATTTTTGATTATAAACGATTTCATACAGGTTTCAAAATAAACTTCACCGCCACATTCAATAATTTTGTTTCTGATATTTTCAATGATTCGAGGTAACTTGTCCGTGCCGATGTGGGGATGAGCGTCTTGAAGAATGGTTGGACTTGCTCCGAATTGACGTAGAATATTCAAAATTCTGTCTATTGAACCGCGTTTTTTGCTTCTTGTATAAAGTTTTCCATCAGAAAACGCGCCTGCCCCGCCTTCGCCGAAGCAATAATTTGATTCGGGATTTATCGTATGTTCACGACTTATCAAGGCGATATCTTTTTTTCTGTCGCGAACATTTTTGCCACGCTCAATTACAACAGGTTTCAGTCCCGATTCAATCAATTTGAGCGCAGCAAAAAGCCCGGCAGGCCCCGCACCGACGACAATCACCGGTTTGCTTCTTGAAACATCTTTATATTCAAATGTTTTAAGATCCGATTCTATTGGAATTTCGTTAATAAAAGCCCTCAATGAAATGTTTACGTAAATGGTGCGCTGTCGGGAGTCAATAGAGCGTTTCAACACCCTGACCGCATTTGCATGTTCTCCGGTTTCTCCGAAAACAACCTGTTTCAAAGTCTGCTCATTGGCTGCATCTTCGGGTAATATTCTTAAATGGAGTTCTTTTATCATTGTCTCAAAGGAATATACAATATCACGCCCGCATTGAAGCGCAGTCCGCTCCAGGTGGGAGCAATATTCAAATCCTCAATTTCAATTTCCCGACTTTGAATTTTATTGTTTAAATTTCTTGACAAATCAAGCTGGTATCCACCGCTGATGTTTATCGCAAAATATTTGTTCAGGCGTATTTTTGCTCCAATTGCCGGTTCTATAAATGAATTTATGCCGGTTATTTTTTCTCTTAAACCGGCTGTTTTTTCCTCATAGATAACAAGATCTTCCGACGCCTTTACATCATTGAGCACTATTCCTCCTGAAAGCAGGAAATAGGGTCTAACTGTTTTTTTGCTGAAAACTTTTGGCGTAATACGATAAAAAACGCCTAATTTCGTACCTGATGCATCTAAAACAGCCTTATAAGGATTGGAATAATCGGAGACGGCTAACTGGCCTGTCGTATTCATATATTCGAACGATAGTCCGAACTGATGCATTTGTTTCAATTCAATGCTTACTTTCGCCTGATTTATCCAATTTCCCGAAAAATTGTCGGTAATTTTTAAATTGTTTACCTGACCTGCATTTTTTAAATCATTCAATGCATTTTTAAACTCCCGCATGCAAAACGCTCCATAACCGAAATTATATTCGACAGTCAATTCCTGTGAACGTAATATGCCATTGCACATGAAAATAGTAAATATTGACAGAAATAAATTTTTCATTTTTGTTTATTATTTGTTTGAATTTTTATATGCTGCAAATATATGACATTTTTATGGAATTTTATCCAAACAAAGCCTTAAACGCTTCTTCAACTTTACATACTTGCATGATTTTGATTCTCATTTTCGAAATATCCAATCCTTTCATTTGAGGGATAATGACACGTGAAAAACCAAGTTTTTCCGCTTCTTGAATACGCTGTTCGATGCGGTTTACAGGACGAATTTCTCCCGACAATCCTACTTCTCCCGCCATGCAAACACCTCTGTCTATGGAAATGTCAAGACTTGACGAAAGAACGGCGCTAATCACGGCAAGGTCTGTCGCCGGATCATTTACGCGCAAACCGCCTGCGATATTCAAAAATACATCTTTTTGTACAAGTTTGAAACCTGCGCGCTTTTCAAGCACGGCAAGCAGCATGTTCATCCGCCTGATATCGAAACCCGTGGCGCTTCGTTGCGGCATGCCGTAAACAGCTGAGCTGACAAGCGATTGCGTCTCAATCAAAAACGGACGCATTCCTTCTATTGCCGCGGCAATAGCCACTCCGCTCAAACTTTGATGATTATCGGTTAAAAGCAATTCGGAAGGATTGCTCACTTCGCGAAGGCCGTTTTGCCGCATTTCGTAAATTCCAATCTCCGACGTGCTTCCGAAACGATTTTTGATACTTCGCAAAATACGGTACATATAATGCTGGTCGCCTTCAAACTGTAAAACCGTATCAACAATGTGTTCGAGTATTTTCGGACCCGCAATGCTTCCTTCCTTGTTGATATGTCCGATTATCAGAACAGGCGTACCCGTTTCTTTGGCGAATTTGAGTATCAGGGCGCTACATTCTCTTATCTGCGTGATGCTTCCGGGAGACGAATCAACGCGCTCCGTATAAACCGTTTGGATCGAATCAATTATCAGCAAATCGGGATTTGTATTTTTTACTTCCGCGAAAATCTGTTCAATATTTGTTTCACAAAATACAAAACAGTTATCACTCAATGCTTCGAAAAGCCTGTCGGCTCGCAATTTCAACTGCTGTGCGCTTTCTTCGCCGGAAACGTACATCGTAAGTATATCCTTCAATTTCAGAACGGTCTGTAATACAAGCGTCGATTTCCCTATTCCCGGTTCGCCGCCGATTAAGACCAGCGAACCTTTAACCAGACCGCCGCCCAAAACTCTGTTCAGTTCGTAGTCCTGCATGTCAAGCCTGATTTCTTCTTTCGAGCTTACATCCCGAAGCAACAAAGGCTTTGCTTCGTTTCTTTCCATTCCGGCAATAACACGACGCTCCCTTGCTTCTTTCCTTATAATTTCCTCCTTATACGTATTCCATGCGCCACATGCAGGGCATTTTCCTATCCATTTTAAAGATTCCGCCCCGCAATCAGTACATACGTATATGGATTTTTCTTTGGACATTTCTTTAAAAATAATATGCGACCCGTCCCAATAACATCGCTTGATTAAAAAACCTTTCGGTCGTGAGATTGTACTTAAATTCCGCTCCGAGAATAATATCTCTTGTAAGTCGTTTTTCCACGCCTACTCCTATATTTAATCCTGTCCGTATTTTGGAAGTTGTGCTTTCACCTCCGACGAATTCGCCGTTTTCACTGTCTTCACCTTCTTCGCCGCTTTCTTCCGTTTCTTCATTTGGTCGATATATTATTTGACTTTTAAGTTGCCAAACAGAGAGCCCTATTCCGGCAATGGGATAAACAGTCGTCGTATTTGTAACTCTCAAAAGATAATGTGCATCGACATTGACGTACCACTTACTCGAATAATTCAGAGAATCGCTCCCCAAAATATACATAACCGACGGAGCCAGTCGCACATGGTCTAAAATATTATACCTGAAATCAAAACCTGCGGCAAAAGCATTATTATCTACTGCATATCCGGCTGTAATGCCGACGGATGACACTCCTTTTTCGCCGGCATAGTTTATTTGCGAGAAACTTGTTGAAATAAAAACAGCTATACATACTGACAATAAAAATAATTTTCTCATATTTTTATATTTTAAATTTCGCTTCACTTCACTTCAAGATTTTCGCCTGCACTTTTAACAATTTGGCGATAAAATTCTTCATCATATCCGGGGAAGTCGGGCGAAGCCGGCAATCCGTACGGATTCCGTTTAAACTGTCCGTTTTCTTCTTTTTTGACATTTCCGTCTATATATTTAACAAGCAGATATTCGCCGAGCTGTTTCCAGCGGGCTGTTGCATTATCTGCTGTCGAGACACTGAACCATGTCAGGAATTTACGCGCTTCCGCAGGGTCTTTATCATACAGATCTTTTGCGGTTTTGTCTATAGCGGGAAGTATGTTTTTATATCCGTTTTCAAGTTCCTGTTGAACCCGACGGATGTCTTTTATCATAAAACTGTATTTTCCGTAAGCCATATTGGCTACCCAGTTATGAATCCAAAAGGCCGAAGTCCATGAAAAATTATACATGTCGCCATTACCAACCCTGTAACATTCGGGAATTGCAAGCGAAGAACTGTAAACCGGCGTAAATACAGCCATATCGGCATCATCAACGCCAAACCAGAGAATTCCTCCTATTTCGTCCGGCAGCCAGTTTCTCATTTGCGGTACTATCACAAAGCCAGTTTGCTGTGTTGCAATGGCACGTTCGTTTACATATTCTTTACCATCAACATTAAAGTGCATAGGTCTCCAGCGATACGGAACTTTATAAGGGCCTGCGCCGGCATCTTGCGTCATGTCAAGCGATGTTCCTTCAAAATGGTCGCGCATGCCGTTTTGCACATCCTGAACCGACAGTTTACGGTTGGGTTTGATGTACAGAGGCATTGGCTCGCCATTGAGGTCTCCCCTGATAAATTTTTCGTACTTGTTCATCGAAGCGTCATATTTGCGAAAAAACGACCATACTCGCGCTTCACAAGCTCTTAGACCGCCGAAGTCATAGGGGCAATAGGCTTTTGCATAGGTAAAATTTTTATCGGTGCCGCTATAATAGCCTTTTTCTTTTGCGAACGATACCACATCCGGCGAATACATGCAATTATCCTTATCGTTGAAAGGAATCTGTTGCACACGCGCCTGATTGGCATGTGCGGAAATGCAATCGTCGGGAATACGAATTGCTACCCACAGGGCGCCTTTGTTGCCAGGGCCTTTACCAATCATTTCCATTATCCATACTTCGTTTTTATCGGCAATCGAGAATGTTTCGCCACCGCTGCAATAGCCATATTCGGCAACAAGATCGGTCATGATTTTAATTGCCTGACACGCCGATTTTGAGCGCTGCAATGCGATATAAATCAGACTTCCGTAGTCCATAATGCCGGTTGTATCTACCAGCTCCGGCCGCCCGCCCCAAGTGCTTTCGGTAATTGCAACCTGATATTCATTCATATTTCCTACGACCGAATATGTTTCTTCTGCCTGCGGAATCTCTCCGAGTGGCCTGCCCGAATCCCATTCTTTCACATGCATCATTGTTCCTTTCGGATACTTTGCAGCAGGCCACCGATACATCTCGCCGTATAAATTATGCGAATCTGCCGCGTATGAAATCATCACCGAACCATCCACAGAGGCTTTTTTTCCTACAAGCAAGCCCGTACAGGCATCTACTTTTGCGCTGAAAATTATCATCACAGCGCCTAAACAATAAAATAATAGTCTTTTCTTCATGATTATAAATAATAAACTTAGCTCGCAAAGATAATCATTATTTCCGAAATACAAAGTTTCTGACGCAAGGCAAACGCATCCTGAACTTTAATTTCAGCGATCAGGACGGACTGTTTCAACTCTTGCAACTCTCAATTCCACCGGTCCGAGCAATCCGCTTTCCCTTAGCGGAGCGTCTTTCGATGGTCCGTTTACAGTCCACGTTTTGCGTTCGGATTCGGGTTGGCCGGCGTCGTATACAAGACGGTTAAACCACGTGCCTGTAACTTCTATCTGCAAGGTATTCTTGCCTGATTTCAGCGCGCCGGCGATGTCCAGGCGATACGGCGGAGTCCAGAGTGTACGCAGTTTCTTGCCGTTGAGCGTCACGGTTGCAATCATTTCCACGCGGCCAAGGTCGAGCATGTAAGCTGTGTTCTTTTCCGTTTCTTCGATGTCGAACACAGTTGTATATGTAACGGTTCCAGAGAATGCTTTTGCTTCGGAAGAAATATCAAGATCTTTCCATGCTTTTAATTCGGCGGTCTCGAATGTAAGCGGCGCGCCCCATCCTGAAGGAAACGCAAGCTTCCATGTGCCGGAAAGAGTTTTTGTGTTGGCAATGTTGTTTGTTTGCTTTTGGGAGGCAGACTTTGCCGACTTCCTGAAAACTACAAAACACGAACCGGCCTGCTCCAAATCAAACTTTATCAAAGTGCGTCCGGCGTCGCGCCGGACAACCCCGGCAAGATGAATTTCTCCGCTCAGAATTTTTCCGCTTACAGGATCCCAGATTTCGGCGTTTGCCGTATTGTTGAAGCTCAATTCGCCCTTAAAGCCGCTGCCGACCGGAGCGCAAACGTAATACCAGTCGGCGTTTGCCGTCTGCCGGTGCAGCCACATCGCACCCTTGCCGATAACGTCGGGGACGATATTCAATGCCTTCAGCGCCGCGTCTACCGTCATTCCCGACAATACTTTTCCTTTGCCGACGGTGCGCATGTTTTCGCTGTTTGAGTCGCCCCAGAGCGCTTTTACCGCTGCGTCGAAACGTCGCTGCGCATCTTCGCCGCCCGACAAGGTGGCAAGACCTTTCGGCGCATCCCCGACGATAGTCGCGCCCTCGAGAACAAGCGCCAGCAATTTTTCCAGCGTCTCCGGCAACATCCGTTTGTTGTCCGGCAACCACATCAGGCGATAAGCGACGCCTTCCGGCGTGACGATTTTTCCATTACTCGCTGAAAGTCTGTTCAACAAAACGTCCGGATTGCAATAGTCGTATTTATAACCTGCGGGAAACGGAGCATTTTGGTCGGGCTTATGGTTAATTTCGTCGCCGAGGTACCAAAGCACATCGGATACGGGTTTCCCGCGTTCAAAAAGATAGTTAAGTCGCGACAAGTAAGCCGTAAATTCAGGCATATCCTTCCACCATGTTTGACCACGCAGGAAAGGAGTGCCGATGCCTGCTCCGAAAGATGTTCCCGGAGGCAGCCAGTCTGTTTGCGGATTGTGCGTGTATGTATGAAACACCAGATGCGTAACACCCTCGACAGAATTACGGTTTGCTACTTCTTTCAACATGCTTAAATGTTCGTCCCATGTCAGATGAAAGGAAGTAAACGCTTCGGCGGCGACGCGCGGTTTCCCATAAAGACGCGCAGCGGAGACAGTCGGTTTGATCGGCTTGAAATGCAGTGAACCGACAAACGCTTCCTCTATCGGATGCCAGAACTCGCACATCGGCACGTCGGCATGTTTGTAATATTCCATAATATCGGCGGGAAAGATGTCTCCGGCGGCAGTTTCGTATGTCACTGCCATTCCGTTGTCTTTTGCAAGCTGTGCCATACGTCCGTAAAACTTGTTGGCAAAAAGGTCGCCCAAGGTTGCCCTCCAGTCATGCAGGAAGCGTGTGGTGGTTTCGTGATCGTTGAGCACGTAACCGAATACCGCAGGCAGCCATTTGCGAAGACGATAGCCGCAAAGGCGTTCAAATTCCGCCTCCATATCGTTTGTCCAGGTTTGCGTCTTACATTCCCAACTGTCCATCAGCATCCCGTTCAGCAGTCCGCCGGAAAGCGGTCCGTTTACAAGACGCCCTATATAGCCTGCGAATTGGGCATCCGGTCCGGATACCGAAAGCTTGTCACATTCCCATCCCGTACCCTGGGGAGGAGCAGGCGCGTTACGTTGTCCCGTATTGACATGCCCGATACGCAGGATTGTCCATTTCCCCGATGGTATGTCCCAGTTCAGATTCCCCTGCCCGTCTGTCATGGCGCTGACGTCGCGAATCCGGCCGGTGTGGATAAATGTCGCAGGAGACTGTTTCGGAGAATCGTTTTCGCGTACAATACTGCGAAGCGTCCAGCCGGCTTCCGATTCCCAGTTGTTTTTTCTGGAGGCCGAAAAGAGGCGAAGCGAATTGAGCGACATGTTATGCTTATTGGCGACGATGATTCGGTAAGTGGCCGCACCCGTCGCCTCGCAACATGCAAACGAAACCGGACGGTCGTCCTGCCAATTGCTCTGAGGCATTTCGGCGTGCAGTATTTCCTGCATTTTCCCGTCGGGAAATATAGCCTGCACGGTTACTTCCACGCCCGGATCGGTACACCAGCTGTGATTAAATCCGTTGATACTCGAAAACTCAACGGTACGAAGCGATACGGCTTCCGCAAAGGTCACTTCTATCCGGTGCGGACTGTTGCCGGAGATGGGCGGCAGATTGAAGGCTTGGCGGTTGTTTCCGAGTAAAAGTTCTTTCCATGCCAGCGTATCGTTGCTTCTTACCGACTGTGGTTTGAGCGGCTCGCCGGAGTCGTCGTGCGGCGTAGGAAATGCAAGTACGGCAATATCTCTGTAGTCGCGCCATTCTTCGTCGTTTGGCTGAGGTACGGGTAACGACAAATTTCTTTGACCGCCGCCATCTACATCGGTACGGCTCCATACGAGATGACGCATCGCGTTCTCAGGCTTGATCCATGGCCCGCCGGACATAGCCCAGCCGGGGCAGTTTTGCATTGTAAACTTCAATCCCAGACGGCGACATTCTTTCGCTACATGCCGCAGCGCATCGTCCCAGTCCGGACTCAAACAGGTAATCTGCGAATCGACGCCAGGCCAAACTCCGCCAAACTGACCATGAAAAAACTGTACTCCGGAGAATCCGGCTTCCGCAATGGCTTCCAAATCGCAGGTAATACCTTTGGCAGACACGTTTCCTCCGATAAAATGAAACCATGTCTCGGGATAAAAGACCTTCGGAGGAGACTGAAACGCATTGACGTCGGATTTTCCGAAAGGACGGTTAAGCTCTTCAATTGACGGTACAAAAGGCGCCGTCTGCTTTTGCGCATATACCTGCATAACGACAAAATGAAGGACAATTAAACAAATGTATTCTATCTTTCGCATAATTATGTATTATTATAAAATTTTTTTCAGCACAAAGATAATAAACATATAAAGAGAAAGAAAATAAAAATGAACGATTCATGGAAAACAGTCATGCAAAAGACGCCTCTAACGTCTGAAACGGAGGCAAAAATACCGTTAAAATGGCCGAAAAAGGAGTCTTCACATTGAAGCGGAATATAAATTAAAATCGACATATCGTTGAATATTAATGCATTATTATTATTATTAATGCGTTATTATTATCCTGTATAAATAATATTTGCCGTTGGAGGTCATGACTATTCTATTACTGAAACTTATTATTCCATTAGTGAAATTCACTAATGGAATAATAAGTTTCAGTAATGGAGTAATGAGCACGCCAAATCGGACTTTTCGCCAAAAATTGAGAATTGACAGTTGAGAATTGACAATAGCATCGCTGCTGTGCTCTTTGTTCTTTTTTTTGTTCTTTTCTTGTTTTTTTATTTTTTTATTTTTTACTTTGCAGTCGAAATGAAAAAACGAATATAATGAAAAGAGAAAAGCTAATAAAAGAAATAAAAAAGAAAACCCGTTACGACATACTTGTCATAGGCGGTGGCGCCACAGGACTTGGAGTTGCCGTCGATGCCGCTACAAGAGGTCTTTCCGTCCTGCTGGTCGAGCAATATGACTTTGCAAAATCTACTTCTAGCAGAAGTACCAAACTCGTACACGGCGGCGTCAGATATCTTGCCCAGGGCGATATTCAACTGGTTATCCATGCCTTGCACGAACGCGGAAGGATGAAACGCAACGTTCCGCATCTGGTGAAAGACATGCGGTTCATCATCGGAGGCTACCGGTGGTGGGAAAAACCGTTTTATTCGATAGGCTTAACATTATATGATATTCTTGCCGGACGCCTGGGACTGGGACGCTCGCTGCCGTTGAACCGAAACAGGGTGATAAAAGAAATCCCCGCCTTGAAACAGAAAAGACTGAGAGGCGGAGTAGTTTATCATGACGGGCAGTTCGACGATGCCCGCATGGCTGTTACACTGGCACAGACGGCCAGCGACTACGGAGCAGTTTGCATCAATTACATGAAAGTAGAAAACCTGCTGAAAGAAGACGACGGGAAAATCACCGGAGCGATACTGCGAGATTCCCTGACGGGCGTCACCTGCTCGATAGAAGCGCAGGCTGTGATAAACGCAACCGGAGTTTTTGTGGACGAAATCATGAAAATGGCAGCGCCGGAAACGGACAGGAAAGTTCGTCCCAGCCAAGGCGTCCACCTGGTTGTCGATTCGAGATTTCTGGGCGGCAGTTCGGCGCTGATGATTCCCAAAACAAAAGACGGCAGAGTGCTTTTTGGCGTCCCCTGGCACGGCAAAGTTGTATTGGGAACGACGGATACGCCGTTGAATGAAGCCTCTCCGGAACCGAAAGCGCTCGACCAGGAAATAGATTTTATCCTGGAACAGGCAGGTGAATATCTTGAAACCAAGCCAACACGAAAAGACGTCTTGTCGCTTTTTGCAGGTCTGCGACCGTTGGCCGCTTCCGTCAAATCAGAGGCTAAAAAAACAAAAGAAATATCCCGCAGCCATAAAATATACAAATCCCCGTGCGGAAAACTGATCACCATAACGGGTGGCAAATGGACTACATATCGCGAAATGGCGGAAGAGGTCGTCAATCTGGCAGTTAAAAACGCAAAATTGACTTGCAGCCCCTGTATCACGAAACGCCTTAAACAGCACGGATACATGGAAAATGCAGACAGAAGCTCATGGGATTATGTTTATGGCAGCGACATCAGATACATCAGGGAATTGAACGGCAACGATCCCTCGAATGCCGAACTGTTGCACAAAGACTACACTTTCACCAAAGGTCATGTCGTATGGGCGGTGAGAGAAGAGATGGCAATAACGGTAGAAGACGTCCTGGCGCGCAGGGTGCGGCTTTTATTTCTTGATGCACGGGCGGCATGTGATATTGCATCGAAAGTGGCCTCCATCATGGCTGTCGAAATGGGCAAAGACCAGGCCTGGATTGATGAACAGACAGCTTGTTTCACGACGCTGGCGGAAAATTACATGTTGTAAGTCGGGATATAATATAACCGTAACAATTGACGGATTAATATGACTTCAGGAAATAAAAATTATACATTAACAAAATACCGTTATAAAAATGAAAAGAAATGCACGTTTTAATTTATTACTGCTATTCGTTATTTTTTCTTTTAATGGAAAAACAATAGCGCAGAAGGCGAGTAATTATATTTCTTTTAAGAATGAAAAAGAAATATGCGATTTTTTCGCCCGTAAATCGGACGGATCAATACTGATCAGCGGTCACAGGGGCGGATGGGAAGCGGGCTATCCCGAAAACAGCATCGAGGGTTTTCAAAATGTTCTGAACCGGATACCGGCCTTTTTTGAAATAGATCCACGCTTGACGAAGGATAGCATTATCGTGTTGATGCACGATGCGAAGCTTGAGAGAACAACGACAGGGAAAGGAAAACTCTCGGACTGTACGTACCCTGAACTTCGAGACATGAGGTTAAAAGACCATGAAGGAAACGTAACTTCCGCCAAAATCCCCACCCTCGAAGAAGCAATCATCTGGAGCAAGGGAAAAACGGTCATCAATCTCGACAAAAAAGATGTGCCGCCGGACAAGATAGTAGCGCTGATAAAGAAACACAAAGCCAAAAAACATGTCATGCTTACAGTGCATACGGGCGCGCAGGCGAGATATTACTACGACCGTCTGCCGGGTATCATGATGTCGGTTTTTGCAAGGAATGACAGAGAATACGAAGATATAGCCATATCCGGAGTGCCCTGGAAATATATGATTGCCTACGTAGGACCTGCCATCGACGACTCTAACAGGCATATTGTCGAAAAATTGCACGGGAAAGGCGTCAGATGCATGATTTCATTCGCTCCGACGCACGACAAACTGGAAACGGCGAAAGAAAGACAGGAAGCTTACAGGGAAGAAATCAAAAAAGCGCCAGACATCATTGAATCCGACCTCCCGACGGAAGTATGGAAGGCTATATACACTAAATAATAATAAATAATATCTCATCTTATGTTACTTGAAGAAGTATTAAAAGCCGCAAGGGATACCAGGGTGCTGATTGTAGGAAGTGGCGTACTAAGCCGTGTCTCCGAATTGTTTCGGGAGCAGTTCCCCGATAAAAAAGCAATAGTGATTGCCGACAATAACACGTGGCGAGCAGCCGGAAAAGACGTGGCCGAACTGCTAAAAACCGCAGGCATAACGCAGGATGACGCTTATATATATACCGATCCGGAACTTTACGCGGAATACGGATATGTGGACGCGCTGGTAGCCGTATTGAAAGATACGGATGCTGTCCCGATAGCAGCAGGCTCGGGTACCATCAACGACCTGGTCAAACTTGCATCGCACCTGACGGGAAGGCAATATCTCTGTGTGGCAACAGCCGCCTCGGTGGACGGATACACTTCGTTCGGAGCATCCGTCACGGCAAATGGCGCCAAACAAACCTTCGACTGTCCTGCACCGCAGGCATGCCTTGCCGATACGGACATTATCGGCAAAGCGCCGGCGGAAATGACGGCTGCTGGTTATGCTGACTTGTTTGCCAAAATCACAGCCGGCGCCGACTGGATTCTTGCCGACCGTCTCGAAATCGACCCCATTGACCACAAAGCATGGAGTATTGTGCAAGATGGATTACACGATGCTCTGTCAGACCCCGAAGGCGTGAAAAACAGAAAATCTTCGGCCATTGCAAAACTTACGGAGGGTTTGATGATGAGTGGATTTGCCATGCAGTGGCTTCGGTCGAGCCGTCCCGCTTCGGGCGCGGAACATTATTTCAGCCATCTTTGGGATATGGAACATCACCGTTTCGGCGTACAGCATGTATCGCACGGTTTTCAGGTAAGCATCGGAACTGTTGCGATAACGGCGCTTTATGAGCAGATGCTCGACACTCCGATAGAAACGCTCGATGTCGAAGCGGCATGTCGAGCATGGCCTTCCCTGGCGGAACTGGAAAACAGGGCTGTCACTCTCTTCAAAGAAAGCGGTTTTTCGGAACGTTGCCTGAACGAGACCCGTGCCAAATATATTACCCGCGAACAGTTGGCGCAACAGTTGTGTTTGCTTAAAGAGCGACAGGCGGAAATAAAACAGGCGATCGGCACGCAACTCGTGCCTTACGAAACGGCGCGACAGCGCCTGCAACTGGTGGGAGCGCCGGTAGAGCCGGAACAAACGGGCATATCAATGGAAAGGCTTCGTCAAACGTTCCTCCGTGCGCCGTTCATTCGCAGCCGTTTCACGATTCTTGACCTCGCCGTCCGTACATGTTATATGCCTGCATGGTTAGACGTCTTGTTCGGATACGGCGGAAGATTTTTTGTTCAACCTGAAATATATGACAAATGACATCCGGAAGTTTTAAATATTGGCAAATACGCACGATCATAATAACGATGATCGGATACGCGCTGTTTTATTTCGTGCGTAAAAATTTCAGCATGGCGATGCCGGGAATGGCAACCGATCTGGGCATTACGAAAGTAAATTTGGGTATTTTCCTTACGTTGCACGGGTTAATATACGGCTTTTCACGGTTCATAAACGGTATTTTTGCCGACCATCTGAACGCGCGCTTTCACATGGTAACAGGCCTCGCACTGTGTGCCGTAGCCAACCTGGCTTTTGGTTTCGGCGAAGATATTGCCGGATGGATTACGGGAGAACGTTCGGGCTCGCAGTTTACCAACACGCTGGTATTGTTCATGGGAATTACGTGGGTTGTCAACGGGTTGTTGCAGGGAAGTGGTTTTCCGCCGTGCGCGCGGTTGCTGACGCATTGGATCCCTCCGAAAGAACTGGCCACCAAGATGTCTGTATGGAACACATCACATTCCGTTGGCGCATGTCTTGTAGTGATTTTGTGCGGATACATTATGAGCAATATGGGAGTAGGAGATACACATGCCGGCGCGTGGCGCTGGTGTTTCCTGATCCCTTCGGCTATTGCTTTTGCAGGAGCGATTTTCCTGTGTGTGTTTCTACGGGATATTCCTTCGAGTATCGGGTTGCCGGAATTGCCCGGTACGGAAATGAAGAAAGATGCGGGAAAATCCATCGAATATAAAACCCTCCTGCGCAAAAAAGTGTTTGGAAACAAGTTTATATGGATTCTGGGCATTGCCAACTTCTTTGTTTATGTTGTTCGTTTTTCGATGCTCGACTGGGGGCCCACCCTGCTAAGTCAATCTAAAGGCATCGATATGAAAATGTCGGGATGGCTGGTTGCCTTGTTTGAAATAGCCGGTGTCGTAGGCATGTTAGCTGCAGGCTGGATTAGCGACCGTTATTTTAAAGGTCGCGCACATCGTACGTGCTTCTTCTGCATGTTGGGCATTATATTGTTTGCGTTCCTTTTCCGGCAGCTTTCTCCGGAAGCGCCTATATGGATGTACATTGTTGTACTTTGCGCTACAGGATTTTTTATCTACGGACCGCAAGCGTTGATAGGTATTGCTGCCGCCAATCAGGCAACGAAAAAGGCTGCCGCTACAGCTAGCGGACTGACGGGCATTTTCGGTTATGCAAGCACGGCGGTCTCAGGCGTCGGATTCGGATACGTCGCGCAACACTACGGATGGGATTTGGCTTATGTTGCTATTATCCTGACGGCATTGCTCGGAGCAGGCGTTTTTCTCCTTATGTGGAACGCCAAAGCCGACGGATATGAAGAAGAAAACGGCTAATTAAACGGATATGGACATACTTGAAAAATTAAAAAGAATCAAACACGTTGCGCTGGATATGGACGGAACGATATACAAAGGGAGTAGGCTGTTTCCGTTTACGGTGTCGTTTCTGGAAGGTTTGAAACAACTGGGTATTACGTATTCGTTCCTGACCAACAATCCGTCGCGGAGTACGGACGAATATGTAAACCATCTTCGGCAGATGGGTATTTCTTCCATGCCGGAAGAAATTTATACTTCAGCGCAGGCTACTGTTGAGTATATAAAAATAAATTATCCCGAAGTGAAAAAATTGTTTTTGCTGGGTACGTCGGGCATGACAGGCGAATTTGAGGCGGACGGCTTTGTGTCTGTTGATGACACTCCAAACGACAGCCCCGACATGGTGGTGGTCGGATTCGACCGGACGCTTACATATTCGCGTCTGTGCAGGGCATGCTGGTGGATAGGGAAAGGATTGCCGTACATTGCTACCAATCCCGACCGGATATGCCCCACCAACCTGCCCACGGTACTGGTAGATTGCGGTTCGATTTGTGCATGTATTGAGCAGGCCGTCGGTCGCAAGCCGGATGTGGTTGTCGGCAAGCCCGACCCACGTATGCTGGCCGGCATCCTGAAATGTTACGGCCTCGTGCCGGACGAGGTCGCAATTGTCGGGGACAGGCTATATACCGATATTGCCATGGCGAAAAATACCCGTTCGCTCGGCGTCCTCGTATTGACGGGCGAAACGCAGGCGGAAGATTTGCAGAAATGCAATATTTTGCCCGATATGACGGTGAAAGATATTTCCGTATTTGGGAGGTTGCTTGCCGAAGCGAAACAAAAAAATTGAATTTATATACGAAAAAATTGTAAAACCGTTATCAAGACAGTATTTCTGCCGAAAAATTGCAATAAACAAATCTATGACATACGGACTGCCGTTACGTATATTAATCCCTAACATTTCCATCAAATACGTAATATTACCAAAAAAAGTCGCATAGATGCTTGCATATACGATTTTTTTATTTACCTTTGCAATTACGTAATTACGTAATGTTATAAAATATGGAACGAAAGAAAGCATCACATCCCGCATGGGCACTGGCGTGTAAGCGCAAAGGTACAGAA
>JAITJX010000059.1 GCA_031278765.1 Tannerella sp.
ATTGTAAACGATTCGGGATTTGTCAGGCTCACGAGGTTAACAAGTGATGAGATAACAGGTACGAAGGAACATCCGGGACTGGTTGAAAAGTATTTTTCATTGTCTCTGGAAAACACCACTTGCCTCGAAGACATGGCGCTAGGAGCAGACGAAATGCGTATCGGCGACAATATCCTGTGCCTGCACACGCTCTCGGACGCGGACGACCTGCCCGGTACGGTTTCTACCGACAACCGGTACGAAAAACTGTCAACGGACAGGAGTGATTGCCGTTTGTCCTTTGCCGCGCCGGTGGGCGTGTTGCTTCCCTGTAACCACCTGTACAACCAGTACATCTTTATTGACGACCACACGGAGAACCTGAAACGCTTTGAAAAACAGGCGCGGAATATGCACTCACTTTCCCGCTATTCACGTGGAAATCAAATCAATAAGGAATGGATTGAACAGTACCTGAACGAAGCTCATTCGCTGGGACTTACTTCCGTCCGCTGTCATTGCAACATCATGGCGTGGTCGGATGACAGGGAAGAATTGCAACGGATAAAAAATGACGTCGGTAGCCAACTGGCGCTTATGGAATGTAAACCCCGTCACAACACCGTGGATACTCCCGCCCTCTTTTGGGCGGGTATTCCCGGTAACGAAGCGGATTTTCCAAGCGAGGAATCGTTTTATACCTTCATCGAACAGGCGCTTTGTTTCTTTACCGAAGAAACAAACTACAAATCATCACCTTCGCCGTTTGGTATCAAGATGGTTGACCGTCTGACAGGTAAACCGCTTCATCTGGACATATCGGATTTACCAATGAGAAAAGGTGTCACTACCAATCGCAACAAATTTGTTTTGGGGCCGAGTGGTAGCGGAAAATCCTTTTTCATGAACCACCTCGTGAGGCAATAT
Organism: Tannerella sp.; assembly: GCA_031278765.1. Classification (GTDB taxonomy): domain Bacteria; phylum Bacteroidota; class Bacteroidia; order Bacteroidales; family Tannerellaceae; genus Tannerella. The sequence continues at coordinate 907 of JAITJX010000059.1, forward strand.
TGGGAACAGGGAACGCATGTCGTACTGGTTGATACGGGTAATTCTTACCAGGGATTGTGTGAAATGATACACCGCAAAACCAAAGGCGAAGACGGCATCTATTTTACCTATACCGAGAAAAAACCGATTTCGTTCAACCCCTTCTACACGGACGATTATGTGTTTGATGTCGAAAAGAAAGACAGCATCAAGACGCTGCTGCTGACGCTTTGGAAAAGCGACGACGACAAGGTTTCCAAAACCGAAAGCGGCGAGTTGGGAAGCGCGGTATCGGCTTACATCGAACGGATTACCGCAGACCGGAAGATTATTCCCTCATTCAACACCTTCTACGAGTTTATGCGGGACGATTACCGCAGGGAACTGGACGAACGGGACATCAAGGTCAGCCGCGCTGATTTCAATATCGACAACCTGCTGACCACGCTACGCCAGTATTATCGTGGCGGACGGTTTGACTTTCTGCTCAACTCCGAACAGAACATCGACCTGCTGGGTAAGAGTTTCATCGTCTTCGAAATTGATTCCATCAAGGATAACCGCGAGCTTTTTCCGATAGTGACCATCATCATTATGGAGGCGTTTATCAACAAGTTACGCCGCCTGAAAGGTGTCCGTAAACAATTGATCGTGGAGGAAGCGTGGAAAGCTCTATCATCGGCAAACATGGCGGAATACATGAAGTACATGTACAAAACCGTCCGCAAGTATTTCGGCGAAGCCATCGTGGTAACGCAGGAAGTCGATGATATTATTTCCAGTCCCATTGTCAAGGAAGCCATCATCAACAACTCCGACTGCAAGATATTGTTAGACCAGCGGAAATACATGAACAAGTTCGACAGTATTCAAGCCCTGCTGGGTTTGACCGAAAAAGAGAAAGGTCAAATCCTTTCCATCAACATGGCTAACAATCCATCGAGAAAATACAAAGAAGTGTGGATTGGCTTGGGTGGTGTGCAGTCGGCGGTGTATGCAACTGAGGTCAGTTTGGAAGAATATTACTGTTTTTCGACGGAGGAAATCGAAAAGATGGAAGTGCAGCGGAAATCTGAAGAACTGGACGGAAATATTGAATTGGCTATCAAACAGATTGCCGAAAGCAAAAGAACAGATAATTAATCATTTAAAATTCAACAATATGAAAAAGGTATTTTTTATTATGACAGTGGCTCTTGCCGGCATAACAAGCCATGTAAGAGCGCAGTTTATCGTGGCAGACCCCGCCCACATAGCTACGAGTATCGTGAACTCCGTTAATCAGATTGTAGAAACGTCAACGACGGCAACCAATATGATTAACAATTTTAAGGAAGTCCAAAAGGTTTATAATCAGGGAAAAGAGTATTACGACAAACTCAAGGCGGTGCACGACTTGGTCAAGGACGCAAAGAAGGTGAGAGACGCTATTCTGATTGTAGGGGAAATCGGCGACGTCTATGTGAACGCATACGGAAAAATGCTTGCCGATCCGAACTTCCGGTATGAGGAACTGATTGCAATAGCCAACGGTTATACCATCCTGTTGCAGGAAAGCGCCGACATGATTCTGGAATTGAAAGACGTGGTAAACATGAACGGCCTCTCCATGACCGACCACGAACGCATGGACATTATCAACTACGTCTATGACCGGTTGAAAAAACACCGGAATCTGGTAAGTTACTACACACGCAAAAACATCTCTATTTCGTATTTGCGGGCAAAGAAGGCGGGTGAAACCGACCGTGTAGTAGCTCTCTACGGAAATGCGGAAGAAAGATACTGGTAACAGTCGTAATTCGTAATTTTTAATTAGTAATTGAATGATACTGTTAGCAATAGATTTTGACAACCTGCATCAGATACTCCGCGACCTGTACACGGATATGATGCCGCTTTGCAGTAGCATGGCAGGCGTGGCCAAAGGAATAGCCGGGCTTGGGGCGCTGTTTTACGTCGCTTCGCGGGTTTGGCAATCCCTCGCCCGCGCCGAACCCATTGACGTGTACCCGCTGCTCCGGCCGTTCGCCATCGGTCTTTGCATCATGTTCTTCCCCACCTTTGTGCTGGGGACGATTAATGCCGTGATGTCACCTGTTGTAAAGGGTTGCAACCAGATGCTGGAATCGCAGACACTTGATATGAACACCTACCGGCAGCAGAAAGACCAGTTGGAATACGAAGCCATGATGCGCAACCCTGAAACCGCCTACCTTGTCAGCAATGAAGAATTTGACCGGCAGTTGGACGAACTCGGATGGTCGCCGGGAGATTTGGTAACAATGGCCGGGATGTATGTCGAGCGGGGCATGTATGACCTGAAAAAGACAATACGTGATTTTTTCAGGGAACTGCTTGAACTGCTCTTTCAGGCAGCCGCGCTGGTCATCGACACGATACGGACGTTCTTCCTGATAGTCCTTGCCATACTGGGGCCGATAGCCTTTGCCATCAGCGTCTATGACGGTTTTCAATCCACTCTTACGGCATGGATAAGCCGTTATATATCGGTGTACCTCTGGCTTCCCGTTTCGGATTTGTTTTCTTCCATACTGTCTAAAATTCAGGTACTTATGTTGCAAAATGACATCTCGGAATTGCAGAACAATCCCAACTTTTCGATTGACGCCTCAAACACGGTTTATATCATATTCATGCTTATCGGGATAGTGGGATACTTCACCATTCCGACCGTGGCAAACTGGATTATCTCGGCAGGCGGCATGGGCGCTTATAACCGGAACATGCAAACAGCGGCGGCAAAGACCGGTGCAGTGGCAGGAGCCGCGGCAGGCGCTGTTTCGGGAAACATTGCAGGCAGATTAATTAAATAATTAATAATAAAGTAATAACAAAATGGAATTTAAGAGTTTAAAGAATATCGAAACAAGTTTCAAGCAAATCCGGTTTTTCGGGATTGTGTTTGTGTTCCTTTGCGCGTGGATTGTGTGCTATTCGCTTTTCAGCGCCTACGATTTTGCCGAACGGCAAAGGCAGAAAATCTATGTGCTGGACGGGGGCAAGTCATAGATGCTTGCCCTCTCGCAGGACTTGTCGCAGAATCGCCCTGTGGAAGCGCGTGAACACGTGAAACGCTTCCACGAACTGTTTTTTACTCTCGCGCCCGACAAAAGCGCCAGCGAATCAAACATTCGCCGGGCGTTGTTCCTCGTGGATAAGTCGGCGTTTGGCTATTACAGGGATTTGCAGGAAAAAGGGTATTATAACCGTATTATTTCGGGCAATATCAATCAGAATTTGCAGGTGGACAGCATTCTATGCAACTTCGATACCTATCCCTACAAAATTGCCACCTATGCCCGTCAACTGATTATCCGCGAATCGAATGTAACCGAACGCAGTCTTGTAACCCGCTGTAATCTTATCAACTCGGTAAGAAGCGACAATAACCCGCACGGCTTTACAATGGAAGCGTTTGAGATTTTGGAAAACAAAGATTTGCGGGTTATTGAACGTTAAGAAAGGAGGTCATGTATGAAAGACAAACTGATAACACAACTGCGTGATATGTGGGGCGAACTGACTTACGGTATCCGCTGGCTCTGCCTCTGTCCATCACCCGGAAAGCGACTGGTAACAGTACTTGTCCTCGTTGTGGTCTTCGGCGGGGCAAACATCTGGTTTGTTGCAAACTCCATATATAATATGGGCAAACGCGACGCGGAAAAAAAAATTTTGGAATTGCAGCATATTGAACCGGTTGAACTACCCGTTTCAGGCGACAGTATTCAAGCAATAAAAAATTTCAAATGGGAAAAAATCAAAAATTAATAAGGTATGAGTACGAATAATCAAACAACAAATGAAAACAAGCCCGGACTTTCCAGCGAGCAGAAGCAAAAAATGAAGAAATACGCCGTCTTTGCGCTGATGGGAGTGATATGCGCGGGCTGCATGTGGCTGATTTTTGCGCCTTCGGCGGAAGACAAAGC
>JAITJX010000146.1 GCA_031278765.1 Tannerella sp.
GGATGTCAGATAATTGGAGATCATGAAAAATCTGTAGTCCCCCATAAGTGAAGTGTATACAGTGTATATTCCTGATTGAAAGTTGGTTACGTGAATATCCGTGCCAAGTTGGGTTAAAAAAAAATACGTCACAGAATGGCAGACGTTCGTGTATTTCCATTCGATACGCGAACGCCTGCATTTGCCCGGCGTCCGTGTTTGTCATCTGTGAAAATTAAAAGCCAACTGTATGGAGTGATAAAGCGTCATCTTCTCCAAAATCCCGGAAGCAAGATGGTCAGTATGGTAAAAAGTTCGAGACGTCCAACAAGCATCAGGAATGCTACGTACCACTTTGCTGTGTCCGGTATGCGATAGACGTTGCCGCTTTCGAAGAGTCCGAGCGAAGGTCCTACGTTGCTGATTGCCGTCATCGCCGTGCCCAGGGCTTCGTCGAAGGTCAGTCCGTTAAGTAAAAGTATTGCCCAACTGACCGCTATTATCAGGAGATATACAAGTATGAAAATATGTACGCGATGTATAATATCTTGAGGAATAGATTTTCCATTTATGCGAACGGGAAGAATGGCGGTGGGATGCGTTTGTTTGCGAAATTCGTTAATTATATTTTTAACTGCTATCATGGCGCGTCCTACTTTTATGCCGCCGCTCGTTGAACCTCCGCAACCACAGACAAGCATTAATACTACGGCTATCAACCAGAAAAATTGTCCCCATCCAACATAATCGACTACAGTAAATCCTGTTGTCGAGACTATGGAGATGATTTGAAATGCCGCTCTGCGGATCGTATCTTCCATATCATCTCCGGGTATACGGTAACCTTTGTAAAACAGCCAGCCAACGGTGATAACGATAAAGAAAAGCATATAAGACATAAACCAGCGAATTTCTTCGTCTCTTCGCAGTTGTTTGAAATCTCCTTTGAAGGCAAAATAAATGACCGTCAGTTTCAAACTGCCGGCACACATGGCAAATATCAAAACGTATTCCGTATAGGCCGAATCCCAAAATGCGACGCTTGTATTTTTTGTAGAATAGCCGCCGGTCGAAACGCTTGACATGGCATGATTGATGGCATCGAAAAAATCCATCGGCCCTGCCCAAAGCAACAAAGCGACAATTAACGTAAGAGCCATGTATATTCCGGAGAGTCTTTTAGCCACTTGCGTAACGCGGGGACGAAAACGGTCGTGTGAGAAACCTGTCGTTTCCGAATCGTACAAATAGGAAGCGCCTCCTCCAAACATGGGCAGCAACGCAACGGTGAAAACCACCACCCCGATGCCACCCTGCCATTGTATAAGGCTTCTCCAAAACAGAATGCCTCTGGGCAGCGCTTCCAAGTCGTTAATGACTGTTGCGCCGGTAGTCGTATATCCGGACATTGTTTCAAAAAAAGCATCCGTAACATTATTAATATATCCTCCTGTCAGGAATGGTAACATGCCAAAAAACGAAAGAACAATCCACGTCAATGCAACAGTCAGCATGCCTTCGCGTCTGCCTGCCTGATATTCATTGGCTTTACGCCCCGTCAGGAAAAACGATATTCCCCCGGCAAGCATAATTCCCGATGAAACGAGCATGGGCACACGGTCATTGCCATCGTCGGCAAACGCTACGAAAGTGGCCATCAGCAGAAAAACGGTTTCGAGAATCAATATCGAACCTAATGTTTTTATTATGTATAGATAATTTATTGTCATTAATTAAAATAATCTTCAAGTTTGTTCATTGCCGAAGCAAGGCAGAAAACGATAACACTGTCATGCGCCATGATTTGCGTTTCGCCTTCAATCAGCATCGGCTCGCCGTTTCGGACAAGTCCTCCGAGTGTAATATCTTTCGGAAGATGTATATCCTTCACTTTCCTGCGTGTAATCCTGGAATCGGGACGCGCCGTGAGTTCGGCGACGTCGGCATTGGCAAATGCAAGACATTTCACATTCGACACATCCACGTCGAGCAACAGTTTATAGATATGGCTTGCGGCAATAAGTTTTTTGTTTACAACAGATCCTATATCAAGCCTTTCGGCCATGGGGATATAATCAATATTTTCCACCTGGGCAATTGTTTTCGAGACGCCGAAGCGCTTGGCAGCGACACATGCAAGGATGTTCATTTCCGAATTTTCCGAAAGCGCGATAAATGCCTGCGATTCCTGAATGCCTTCCTGAAGCAGTAATTCCGTATTGCGGGCATCTCCGTTTATGACAAGTACGTTTTCGGGCACTTCTTCGGAAACACGAATACTTTTTTCACGGGACGATTCTATTATTTTAATATGTATATTGCCAGGCAGGTATTGGCTTGTTCTGATGGCAATGCGACCGCCGCCCATGACAAGAATATTCTTTACTTCCATGTCGTCTTTTCCGGTTTGTTTGCGCACTTCGTTGATGTTTTTCTTTTCCGAGGTGAAGAATACGATATCTCCCGCCCGAATGTAATCCGTTCCTCGCGGAATAATGGTTTCGTTGCTACGTTTTATAGCTACTATATGGTAGAATTTTTGTTCGTTTTTTGCCAGTTCTATGAGCTGTTTGTTCACAATTTCGGCATTTTCGTACACTTTCACGCCTACAAGTATCAATGTTCCGCCCAGTAATTCCCACGATTGACGTGTCCAGGGGAGTTTCACCGCCGAAACGATTTCTTTTGCCGCAAGCATTTCGGGATATATCATGGAGCCAATGCCGATACTGCGGAAAAATTCCTGATTTTTAGGCAACAAATATTCATAATTGTTGATACGCGCCAATGTTTTGCCCGCACCCATTTTTGCGGCAAGCATGCAAGCCGTGATGTTGGTCGTTTCTTCGGGCGTAACGCTTACAAACAGGTCTATTTTTTCGACTCCGGCGTCTTTGAGTGAAGCCAGGGAGGTTGGAGCGCCCTCGAAAGGAAGAATTTCCATTCCCAGACGTGTGAAAGCCAGTTTACTCTCGTCCGAATCCATAAGGACGATGTCATGTTTTTCCCTCGACAGCATTTTCGCCAAATGCGTCCCCACTTCGCCTGCGCCTGCAATTAATATTTTCATATCAGTTCCTGATTTAATTGTACTTTAAAATTATCCATATTTCATATTTTAATGTGCAGTAATTGCATTGTGAATTTTCAATTCCGTATTGTTTCCGCAATACTTTCTGCATCCATGCCACAGATTTTGTAAAGTTCCGGAATTTTCCCGTGCTCTACAAACTTGTCGGGAACGCCAATCCGTCGTATTTCCGCCGTATATCCATGGTCAGCCATAAATTCTGCGACGGCGCTCCCCAGTCCGCCGGTACGCACTCCGTTTTCAACCGTAATAATTTTTTTAAACTTTCTGCCGACTTCGTGTAATATTTCTTCGTCAAGAGGTTTCAGGTATATCATGTCGTAATGAGCAACTGAGATATTTTCACATTCGACCATCTCAATCGCTTTTCCGGCAACGTTTCCTATTGCGCCGATAGACAAAAGCACAACATCTTCGCCGCCTCTCAGTTTTCGTCCCTTTCCCACCGGCAAGATTTTGAGCGGCTGCCGCCAATCGTACAGTTCGCCTTTTCCGCGAGGGTAGCGGATGACAAAAGCTCCGGCGCCGTCCTGATAGCCAGTAAACATCAGGTTGCGTAAATCCACCTCGTTCAACGGCGAACAGATGGTCAGATTCGGAATCGGACGCATGTATGCCAAATCGAAGACGCCATGATGCGTCGCACCGTCTTCGCCGACAAGTCCGGCACGGTCAAGGCAGAATACAACATGCAACTTTTGCAGCGCCGTGTCGTGTATCACCTCGTCGTAAGCGCGTTGCATAAACGAAGAATAAATGTTGCAAAACGGTATCATTCCCTCTTTTGCCAAGCCTGCCGAAAATGTAACGGCATGGCCTTCCGCTATTCCGACATCAAAAGCCCTGTCCGGAAAGCGTTTCATCATGAAACACATCGAACTGCCGGTCGGCATGGCCGGCGTAATCCCGACAATGCGCCTGTCTTTTTCAGCCAATTCAACAAGCGTATGCCCGAAAATGTTCTGATAAAGCTGTGGCTGATTCAAATCCACGCTAATGACGCGTTTGCCGGTTTCTTTGTTGAACAGTCCGGGTGCGTGCCATTCGGTTGCCGATTCCTCGGCAGGTTTGAAGCCTTTTCCTTTTTGTGTCTTAAGATGCAGCAGTTTGGGACCTTTCATGTCTTTTATATCGTTCAACTTTCGGACAAGATTCAGTACATCGTGTCCGTCAACAGGTCCGAAATACCGGATACTGAATCCTTCAAACAGGTTATGCTGCTGCGAAATCAAAGCTTTCAGACTGTTATTGAATCGTAAAATGTTTTCGCGTCTGTTTTCGTTGATGAGTTTCATTTTCCGCATGAGGCGGTAAATATCATATCTCATCCTGTTGTATGTCTGGCTTGTCGTTATATCAACGAGATACTTGCTTATCCCTCCGACGTTGTGATCTATCGCCATATCATTGTCATTTAAAATAATAAGCAGATTGTTCGGATTGTTTGAAGCATTATTCAAGCCCTCGAACGCCAGCCCTCCCGTCATCGCTCCGTCGCCGATTACGGCTATAACATGGCGGTTTGATTCTTTGTTCAATTCAAAAGCTGTTGCAATGCCGAGCGCCGCAGAAATGGAGTTCGAGGCATGACCCGCAATAAAAGCGTCATATTCGCTTTCGGATGGATTCGGAAAACCGCTGATGCCACCCATCTTGCGTAACGTATCGAAGCGCTCGCGCCTGCCGGTCAGTATCTTATGTCCATACGCCTGATGACCCACGTCCCAAACGATACGGTCTGTGGGAGTATTGAAAACGTAATGCAGCGCCACAGTCAATTCCACCGTACCGAGACTTGCGCCGAGATGTCCCGGATTGCGCGAAAGCACATCTATTATCATTTGTCGCAATTCAGAGCAAACTTCCGGCAAATCGCCGGTTTGCAGTCGCCTCAAATCAGCCGGAACGTCAATTTTATTCAACAATGTGTAATTCTTGCTCACCTCATTTTATTTTGATTGTTTCTTATGTTTTTTGCGTTGCAAAAGTACAATATAAACGTGAATAAAAGACGAATATTATCTCAAATTCTATCAAGCGGCATTATTGCAATCTTCCGCGAGGAAGCGATATACGGGTAAAAAGGAAAGGATGAAAAATCAATAACTTATTTTCTTATCTTGCTGTGTTTGTATCCGTAAGTAAAATATACAATGAAACCTGTCAGCATCCAGCCTATCAGTCGAATCCATGTGTCGAGCGGAAGGAAAGCCATTTGTGCAAAACAGACAATGCTGCCAAGTATCGGAACAACAGGTACAAAGGGAGTAATGAAGGCTCTGGGCGCATCAGGTTCTTTTTTTCGTAAAACAACCACGCCTATACTTACAATAATAAACGCCAGCAGTGTGCCGATTGAAACCATTTCGCCCAACATACTGATAGGGAACAGTCCGGCTATCAAAGCGGCGACGCTTCCAACTGCGATCGTTGCAACATAAGGCGTTTTAAATTTCGGGTGTGTACTGGAGAAAGGTTTCCAAATCAGACCGTCTTTTGACATGGTGTAAAACACGCGCGACTGTCCGAGCAAAAGTACCAGCACTACCGAGCTGAGTCCGGCAATGGCTCCGATTTTTATTATCGGGCTGAGCCAGTTGAGCGCCGTTCCTGTTTTATCTATAGCCAGGGCAATGGGAGCTGCCACGTCAAGTTCCCTGTAATTAACAATTCCGGTAAGAACCAGCGAGACCGCTACATATAATAATGTGCATACAAGTAAAGAAAGAATGATGCCTGTCGGCATGGATTTTCTCGGATTAAGGGCTTCTTGCGAGGCGGTAGAAACGGCGTCAAATCCGATATATGCAAAGAAAACGACTCCTGCGCCGGCTAAAATTCCGGGGAAACCGTACTGGCCACTCCAGCCGCCGATGTTTTCGGGTATGAATGGTTGCCAGTTTGAAGTGTCTATATAGGATATTCCGAAAGCTATAAACAGCAAAATAACAATAACTTTTATCAGAACGATAATATTGTTGATTTTTGCAGATTCCTTGATACCCACAACGAGAAGCGTTGTCATAACCACGATGATGAAAACGGCAGGAAAATTGAGGATACTTCCCGTCAGATGCCAGCCGCTTGCGTCGTGAGTTATCGGGTTATTACACAGTGTTGCGGGAAGTTGTATGCCTGTATCCGTAAGAAAACTGACTACATATCCCGACCATCCGACCGATACGGTTGCTGCGCCGAAAAGATATTCGAGAATCAGATCCCAGCCTATTATCCAGGCGATAAATTCTCCCATAGTGGCATATCCATAAGTATATGCACTGCCTGCAACCGGTATCATGGACGAAAATTCAGCGTAACAAAGCCCTGCAAACAGGCAACCGAGCGCCGAAATAATAAATGAAATAACGATTCCGGGCCCTGCATGTTGAGCGGCTGCTGTTCCCGTAAGAACAAAAATGCCTGCGCCAATCACGGCGCCTATTCCGAGCATTGTCAGATTCATGGTCGTCAAATGCCTGCGTAATTGATTGTTTGAGCCTTCGACCTCTGCCTTTAAAGAAGATACGCTTTTCCTTACAAACAAATTTTTAAACATGATTATTACCTTTCATTTTGTATGATATTGTGCAAAATTAACAATAATTCTTTATATCCAACTAAAAACCTGTAAAATTTTAAAAAATTCCGGTTTATTTCGCCTTGATAAATTCTGCCGACATTACGTTCCCCCTCCCCCCCGACGGAACTTTTTGGCCGAGATACCCGCGCCTTGTCATTTAGAAGTCTTTAAAGCTGCCGGATTTCCCCGACTGCGATAGGGTTTGCGCACAGAAATTGTCAACGCCATTATTCGGTAAGAAAAAATTTAATTGTATATTTGCACGCTCATTTTATAAAAAATAACCGTTAAAAAAAACAGAGAATATGTATGACAATATAAAAAATATCCTCCAAAAAGAACTCGCCGACCTGGAAACGGCAGGATTATACAAGCGGGAACGCATTATCCGGACGCCTCAGAAAGCCGAGATCCGCATCAGCGAAGGCGATGAAATGCTGAATTTCTGCGCAAACAACTATCTCGGCCTCTCCGACGACCCTCGCCTGAGGGATGCAGCAAAGAAAACGATGGACGAGCGCGGCTTCGGCATGTCTTCCGTGCGTTTCATCTGCGGTACGCAAGACCTCCACAAACAACTTGAAGCAGCCGTTTCCGAGTATTTCAAAACGGAAGATGCGATTCTCTACGGATCGTGTTTCGACGCCAATGGCGGCCTGTTTGAACCGCTGCTCTCCGACGACGATGCCATCATTTCCGACGCCCTCAACCACGCCTCAATCATAGACGGCATACGCCTCTGCAAAGCAAAAAGATACCGGTATGCCAACGCTGACATGGCCGAACTTGAAAAATGTCTGGCAGAAGCGCAAAATCAGCGCCGCAGGATGATTGCCACAGACGGCGTCTTCTCCATGGACGGTAACATAGCGCCGGCCGACAAAATATGCGAACTGGCTGAAAAATACGACGCACTCGTCATGATAGACGAATCACACTCGGCCGGCGTAGTCGGAAGCACAGGACGGGGCATAGCCGAACATTTCAACCTCTACGGGAAAATCGACATATTTACCGGAACACTCGGAAAAGCCTTTGGCGGCGCCATGGGCGGATTTACCGCCGCAAAAAAAGAAATCATAGACCTCCTGCGACAAAAATCACGCCCCTACCTGTTTTCCAACTCCCTGCCGCCTGCCATCGCCGGCGCAAGTATCGAAACGTTTAAGATCCTGAACGAATCCAACATCCTGCATACGAAACTGCTCAACAACGTGCAATACTTCCGCGACAAAATGATCGAAGCCGGTTTCGACATAAAACCAACACAGTCGGCCATCTGCGCGGTAATGCTTTACGACGCACGACTTTCGCAAGACTTCGCCGCCCGTATGCAGCAAGAAGGCGTCTATGTGACAGGATTCTACTATCCGGTAGTACCCAAAGGACAGGCGCGTATCCGCGTACAGATCTCCGCAGGACACGAAAAAGCGCATCTCGACAAAGCCATTTCCGCTTTCATCAAAGTCGCAAAAGAACTCAAGACAATAAAGCCAAACATAATTTCAGGGTGAAAAACAAAGCAAATTTCCACACTCATTGCAATTTCTGCGACGGTCGCAATCCGGCGGAAGACTTTGTCAAAGCTGCCATTGCAGAAAATTTCCGCGCCTGCGGCTTTTCGTCTCATTCGCCCCTCCCTTTCGAAACCTTCTGGAACATGCCGGCCTGCAAAATGCCTGCTTACCTGAACGAAATCAAAAGACTGAAAACCCTCTATGCTGCCGATATCGAAATATACGCAAGCCTCGAAATCGACTACCTCGACGAATCATACAATGCCTCCATTCCCCCTCTCCAAACCCTCCCGCTCGACTACCGGATAAGCTCCATCCATTTCATGCCATGGCAACTGCCCCACAAGGAAGAAAACATGATATGTATAGACGGCGAATACGACGCTTTTGAACTCTCCGTAAACCGGCATTACGGCGGAAACATTAAAACCGCCGTACAAAAATATTTTGACAACTCAATGAAAATGGTCGCAGCCGGCGGATTCGATATCGTAGGACATATCGACAAGATATACATGAACGCCCGCCGCCATAAAGATTTTGACATGAACGCAAGCTGGTATCGAAATCCTTTTCTTGAACTGCTCGATCTCATCGCCGAAAAAGAACTCATCGTCGAAATAAACACAAAAAACAAAATAAAAAAAGGACATACTTATCCACATGTCAATTCATACAGAGATCTCTGCAAGCGGAAAATATCCGTTATGATAAATTCCGACGCCCACAGTACGGATCTGATATACGAAGGCATCAATGAAACAATCCCGCTATTGCAGGAAGCAGGCTTCCGGTCAACGCGCGAACTCGTAAAAGGGAAATGGGAAGAAATCGAACTGAAAAACATACAGACAATAACAACATGAACTTTAGACCTATAACAATTGCAGACAAAAATATCATTACCGAATACACATACGAAAGCGACTTCAAAAACTGCGATTTCGCATTTTCAAACATGTGCAGCTGGCGATTCCTCTATGAGAGCGAATTTGCCGCAGAAGACGGATTCCTCTTCATACGTTTCAACGTGCCCGACAAAAAACACAACCACAAAGCATACATGTTCCCCGTCGGAAAAGGAAACCTCGCCCATGCCATCAACAAAATAGAAAAAGACGCAGCAACACTGAACCTCCCTCTGCTGATACTCGGCATAACGGATGAAAGCAAAATAATACTTGAAAAAAACTTCCCGAACGAATTTACGTACATGACCGACAGGAATTATTTCGACTACATTTACCTCCGCGAAGACTTGCAATTCCTCAAAGGAAAAAAATTCCAGGCAAAACGCAACCATATAAACAAATTCAACAAACTGTACCAGTATTCCTATATACCCCTCACACAAGAAATCGCGCCACAGTGCATGGAACTGGAACAAATCTGGTTAAACCTCAACGTATCCGAACAATACCGCGAAGCGCTGGCCAACGAACGCCGTTCCCTGTGCTTCGCATTAAAAAATTTCACCCAACTGGAACTACACGGCGGCGCAATAGTGGTTGATAACAAAATAATAGCATTCTCCTGCGGTTCCAAAATCAATCGCAACACTTTCGGTGTACACGTAGAAAAAGCCGACATCACTTACGAAGGCATATTCAGCGTTATAAACAGAGAATTTGTTTCGCATCTCCCGCAGGAATATATCTATATCAACCGCGAAGAAGACCTGGGAATCGCAGGCCTGCGAAAAGCGAAACTGTCCTACAACCCTGTCATGTTGCTCGCAAAAAACGGAGCAATGAAGCGAAAATCCCCTGCTTTAAATTAAACTGTCAGGCGCTAAAGCGGCCGTATATCCGCAACGCCCAGGGACGTCCTTACAGAACTCCGTAAAGTCCTTACAGAACTCCGTAAAGTCCTTACGGAACTCCGTAAAGTTCTTACGGAACTCCGTAAAATTCTTGGGGATGTCTCTAAAATTCTTAGGGATATCCCTGACGTTCTTAGAGATATCCCTAATATTCCTGTGCAGGCACATAACATTTTTGCGGATGTCTGTATTTGTCTGCAATGACGGGGACGAATTTTAAATCTTAAATCTTAAATCTTAAATTACCAGATTTTATTTCACAATCTTTACCCCTTTCGGCGCTTTTACTTTGGTTGTTATTTTGCCGTTTGCATCTTTCGTATGTTTGATATGAACGACGCCGTGCGGCGTGGGGAATGTTCCTTCCACCCATTGCAAATCGCCCAGGTGAGGAGCGATACGTATCTTTTTGCATCCGGGTTCAATCGGCTGCACGCCCAGTACGTGTTGGCTCAGCCATGCGGTAGGTCCCGATGCCCAGCCATGACACAAGCTGTGGCGCAAGTTTTTGTAGCAATAGGCGCCATAGTCTGCATGAATGTCTTTTTTATCGGGAGGAACCAGTTCGTCGACAGGTGCGGCATTGTGCATCCAGTCGAGGTCGAAATCTTCCCAGAAAGTGGTGGCGCCCATATCAAGCATACCTCCCCAGTATTGTCGGATATTATCCATAGCCTCCCGGTATCTTCCCGCTTTGGCTTGCGCTTCGAGCATGTAGTAGCCGTAGAAGGTTGAAAAGCCTTTAGGACCACCTGCGCTTATCACATCCGTATCGGCTTTTTCAGCGGATAGCAGACCGGAGAGCGCCATTAATGCCGCCGCCTGTTTGAGCTGGTTGTGATCGGGGACGCATTTTTGCATCAGTGTGGCAGTCTGGGCGCATTTGGCGGCCAGATCTTCGTCTCCAAGTATGCTGCAAAGTTCGGTGCCTGCCTGGAAGGTGATGAGCATAAGCGCTTGCAGTCCGGCGTTAATACCCTGTTCGTTGGGACTTGAGGGCCAGTCAAGAAAACGTCCTCCGCCGTCGAGTTTCTCCTGTCCTGTGGCGTCCACTTTGGCAAGTAAGAGATGGAGCAAGCCGGCGAGGTAATCCTGTTGTTTTTTCAGGTAAGCGAGATCGCCCTGGTAGCGATACCAGTCGCGTTGAATGATCACCCACCAGAGCGAGTAAGAGCACATTCCGTTCATCCATCCCGGCAGGGGAGTGATGTCGCGTGCCAGGTCAAGGCTTTTGGGGATTACGTCGTTGTAACCGAAGACGGCATTTACGGTCATCACTTCGGGATGCAGGTCGCCCAACCATACCAGACGGTCTCGTTTGATGCCGTCCCAGATGTATTCTTGCATATTGAGGTGTACAGTATAGGCGCCGGTCATCCATATCCGGTCAAGCCGTTCGTCGTTACTGCGGAACGAGCCGAGGTAGGGGATGTCGCGATAAGTAAAGACGGCATTGATTTCTTTGAGTCCCAGTTGAGTGTTTGCTTCCAGCAGGTCGATGCGTACGAAACGGAAGCCGCTGTTGCCGATTTCGGCTACGCCCAGCCAGGGCAGTTCCATTGTCAGGTCGCGCATGGCATGGTCGTTGGTGGCGCCTTGCGTTCCGCCGATATTGCTCATTGCCTCGCTGACCGACTCTCCGAATCGGACGCGTATCTTTACCGGCGTCTGTTTGTCTGTTGCAGTGGTTACTAATTGTATCCCGCCTTGTATTTCTTTTCCGAAATCAAGAAGGATGGCCGGATAGTCGTTGTCGGAACTGCGCATGACACATGTCGGTTTATCAACCAGTTCACTCTGTCCGTTATTGCCTTTAGCCAGCAGGCTTTCAGGATGGGTAATAAGCTTGCCGTCGCCGTCGTGTTTCCATACGATTCGTAGCGGCGTGAGGTAGCTGCGTATCCGTGAATCGTGAAATGCCTTGCCTGCATATTCCTGTCCGAACACAGGCGGAAGATTTTGGGAAAACGTATCCGGACAGAAACGGATGAACATAAACAGAATAATGATCTTTTTCATTTGTTTGTCGAATTTATTTTTTTAATGATGATTACTAACCGTCTGATTTCGTTCCTTTATTGCTGTTTCCAGACGAAGCGGTAGTTGAATCGCCGGTTGGGCGCCGTATCGCCATTGACACAAAGCGAAATGATGTCGTTCAGGTCGGTTGGGTGATCGCTCCACTTGAAGTCAATGATGAATTTTCCGGACGACAGTCCGAGCATTTTCCGTGGCGCCGACAGTTCCAGCCGGTTGCCGGCATACCGGTACGCGACGCCGGCCACCGT
>JAITJX010000105.1 GCA_031278765.1 Tannerella sp.
CAAATGGATACAGACTGAAAAAAGCGCAATTGGATTCCGGCGAGAAACTGTCGCTGCAACCCGAAGGCGAAACATACAGCCTGCCTGCCGGAAATTACAGGATGGAATTAAACAGGTAAATAATTGACAATCGACAATTGACAATTAAAAATTTAAGATTTAAGATTTAAGATTTAAGATTTAAGATTGCGCGTGTCCGTGCGTGTAAGAATATAAAAATACGGACATACACAAGCGCCTTATGTACCTACACAAGAACCTTATGTACCTGCATAAGAACCTTATGTACCTGCATAAGAACCTTATGTACCTGCACAAAGACGTTGTGTACCTGCACAAAGACTTTGCGGACATACATAAGAACTTTGACGCACCGCCTGTCTGGCGGTAGATATGGAATGAAAATAGAAATTGTATTTGTTCAAAATTTATGCTATTTTTGTGACGATTTTTATATAAGTTTTAATGCATGGACGAAGAAGAAAAAGCGGTAAACCGTAAAACGTGGTTGATTATGGGGATAATATTCCTGCTCTTGTTATTGGGAGCAGGTATTTACTATATTTTTTATCAACAAAAACAAATGGAAGAAATGTCTGAAATGTTTGCGCTCGAAAAAGAATCGCTATCCGACGCATCCGAAGAACTTTCATTGCAATATGAAGGCATGAAATTCAGTGTGAACAATGATTCTCTTCTTGCGTTGCTGACGACGGAGCAAGCCAAAGTGCAACGTTTGCAGGAGGAATTACGTACGGTCAAATCAACAGATGCGCGGCGCATCAACGAGCTGAAAAAAGAACTTGAAACGTTGCGAAAAATAACACACAGTTATGTCATACAAATAGATTCGTTAAATACCGAAAACAGGCAATTAAAAGACGAAAACCGTCAGGTCTCGCAAAGATACCGACAAGCGGCATCGGAGGCTACTCGACTGGCGAAAGAAAAGGAACATCTCGCCGAACGTGTAGAAATGGCGGCAAAACTTGACGCGGTGAACATTCAGGTCTCTTTGATAAATTCAAAAGGAAAAGCCTCCAAAGGAATTTCCAAAGCCACCCAGCTGATGCTGTCCTTTATTGTTTCAAAAAACATCACCGCAGCCGTCGGCGAACAGACAATATACGTGCGGCTGATGAAACCGGACGACGATATTTTGACAAAACCTAACTCTGGACGTTTCATGTTTGAAAACAGGGAAATCATGTATTCCATGAAAAAAACAATTGTATATGACGGCGAAGAGCAGCATGTCGTGATGTATTGGAATATAGAAGAATACCTCTCTGCGGGGAATTATCGTGTCGATATATTCGCGGAAAACAACCTGATGGGACGTAAAACTTTTATGCTTGAAAAATAATTTCTTTTACATTAGCAGAAATATGCGCTTGCAAAACCCCTGCCTTTATAAAAATCCAGTAAATCGCAGTTCGGAGGGAAATTTGTCGTATTTTTGTAGAAAATTTATTGATACGGATTTATGAAATCATTCAACACTACAGGTCCCTGCGACCCCAAAGAACATTATATGTTGCCCCCCGAAGAACGTTTGGTTGGAGCAGATTTAAGCCGTTATATCGACGAACAGCTCTATTGGGCGCTTCATGCGCCGCGCCAGACGGGGAAGACGACCTTCCTGATCAGCTGGATGCGCGAACTCAACGCCTCCGGCAATTATATCGCCTGTTACGTGAGCGTGGAAGTAACGCAGGGGATCACCGATATAGAACGGGCCATCCCCCTGATTTACGCTTCGATACGGAAGTATGCCGAAGATTTTAACGTGCCTGTACCCCAAACAGATGAAAAAGAGCAGGGTTTCATGCTCAGCAGTATCCTTGGAAACTGGGCGAAATTAGTTGCTCCCAAACCGTTAATCGTTCTCTTCGACGAAGTGGACGTGCTCACGGGCGAGGCAATCATCAGTTTCCTGCGGCAGTTGCGCGGCGGCTTTGCAAGTCGCGGAGCAGGAAATTTCCCCGTATCCGTCGCGCTTGTCGGCATGCGCGACTTGAAAGATTATCTTGTGCAAAGCAAAGACGGAAAAGCATTAAATCCCGGTTCGCCGTTTAACATCAAAAAGGATTCCATCCTGTTAAAAAATTTCTCGGAAGAAGACGTAACCAGACTTTTCGCCCAACGGACAGCCGAAACGGGACAGCAAATCACGCAGGAGGCGCTGGATTATGTCTGGGAACAGTCGCAGGGGCAGCCATGGATTGTAAACAACCTGTTTGACTGGGCAACAACAAGGATCATGAATTACAAAAGCGCTGAAACAGTTGAATTAAAGCACGTCGTCGAAGCGCGCCAACAGATGGTTGAGGCGCGTGAGACGCATCTGGATTCATTGGTTTACCGGATGCAGGATGAAGCGGTAAAGCCTGTCGTTGAGGCTGTCATTTCGGGCGAAATGAACATGAGACTGAACCTCGACAGCCCGGGCGTGCAACAGGCGATGGATTTGGGATTAGTAACGTATGACACGAACAAAGGACTGACTATCTCCAATCCCATCTATACGGAAATCCTGACGCGGGTTGTCAACTCAAGTATGCAAATCATGATGCCGCCTCCCTCCAACTTCAAATGGCAGAAACCGGACGGCAGCTTGGACATGGACAGTCTGCTGCAGGAATTTCAGCAGTTCTGGCGGGAGAACTCGGAATTTTGGGAGGAGGCATCCGAGTTTCGGGAATCATTCCCTCATCTGATGTTGCTGGCATTCATGCAGCGGCTTTTGAACGGGGGCGGAAGGATAGACCGTGAAGTGGCCGCCGGCAGCGGGAAAATGGA
>JAITJX010000107.1 GCA_031278765.1 Tannerella sp.
GCCATTTTCCCCGCTAAACAGCTCTTGAACATAAGTGTATGTGATTTTTTCGCCTTTTGATACTCGCTTTTTTATTGTTATTTTACTGTTGCTTCGCTGAAAGCTGCAATGTGGGGTAATAGAAAATGTATCATTTTCATGACTGTTAAAAAGATGATACGATTGATTATCTGTTATTTACAGAAAACAAGAATCCCCGTCTAAGGTTGTTTCAGGCGGGGATTTTTCGTTTTTCGTCGTTTACATCAATAATAAATTCCGTTATCCAAATTGCCGTTACATTCTTTGAGAAGGATGCTTTCCAGTTCTTTTGCTTTTTCGGGGAAACGCCTGATAACGTCGTATTTTTCCTGCGGATCTTTCCGCAAATTGTAGAGTTCATACCTGCTATGTGATCTGACGTATCGCAGTTTCCATCCTTCGTTTGAAATCAAAGCCGGCCCTTCGTCGGAAGCAATAATCACATGCCTTCGCTTGGGCAGTTTTTTGTTTTTCAACAGGAGGGGAAGGAGGGAAATGCCGTCTTTTTTTGTTTCCTGTTTCACATTGAGCATGTCTGCCATTGTTGCAATAAAATCATAGGCGGCTACAACATCGTTGCATACGTATTTCTTCCATCTTCCTTTTCCGTAAAACACGAGCGGCGTTTGAATGCCTCCTTCGAGATTGCTACGTTTCAGTCCTGCAAGTCCCATATTGCCGTTGAATACGTCTCCTGCCAAATCGCTGTAATATTTAAAGTAGGAATTATCGAATTTTTCTCCCGTTTGCAGGTTTTTGTAGGGTCTGTCGAATTTGTTTTGCTGGTTGTAATGTATTTCATGTCCGCAATCGGAGGAAAAAACAATAATCGTATTTTCTTCCAGTCCAAGTTTTTTTATCTCCGAAAGAATGATGCCTACCTGTTTATCGAGCAGTTTGACCATTGAGGCATATTCTTTTTCTACTTGCGAGAGATTATCGTTTGATGCGATTTCGGGGTCTATTTGCGGTATTGAAACCGGTCCGCGAAGCAGTTGCGTATCAAAGAGCAGGAAAAATGGCCAGTCTTTGAAAAATCGAATAAATTCAAGCGTTTTGTCCATGATAAGATCTGGTGCACAGGTTTTTTTGCCTTTCATGTCCCAACGGTATTTGTATGCGGCGTCGTTCTCAGGTTCATAGCCTCTTCCGGCGTCAGTGCGTGTATTTCCTTTAATCATCACTATTTGTCCCGATTCAAAGAGGAATGGCGGATAATATCCTTCCGCCCTGACTTGATCCAGATAGCCGTAGTAATAATCCCATCCGTAACGTTCCATCTGGCGGCGGGTTGAAGTATTGCCCATACCTAACACGCCTGTTTGAGCGGTTACATATCCTGCGCGCCTGAATACTTGGGGGAGATAATATTCATTTTCAGGTAACAAAATATCGTATTCGTTTATAAAATCTTCGTTTTGATGTATATACAGTGTGTCTTCCCTGATATAAACGCCTCCTCCTGAAATTCTCCATTTATCTTTTTTACATCCATTATAACCTGTTAATAACGAAGCCCGCGCCGGCGCCGAGCGTGCGCCACCATAAGCATTACTGAAACTTACCCCGTTGTTTATTAAATAGTCGATATTGGGAGTGGAGAAGTGTTTCTGTCCGTAAGCCGAAATTAATCCTTTGCCGAAATCGCTTGCATATATGAAAATGACATTGGGTTTATTCTTTGCCGCAGTTTCCGACGAATGGAGCATGTTGGGGGTGATGAAGGAAATAATGATAAGAATAATGTAGTAATAAATGTTGTATTTACGCATGATTTTAAAATGATTTCTAATAGGGTTCTCTGTATTTGTTTTCTTCTTTGTCGTGGAGTATGTTAAGATAGCTATTATAGCGTGATTCGCTGATGTTATGTTCTTCCATGGCTTTTCGTACGGCGCAGTGCGGTTCGTTTGTATGAGTGCAGTTGTTGAATTTGCAATTTTCAGAGAATTTAAAAATTTCGGGGAAATAATGGGCTGTTTCCGCGCCTTCCATTTCTATTGTTCCAAATCCTTTGATTCCTGGGGTATCGATGACATAACCGCCAAAGGGAAGTGGTATCATTTCCGAATAAGTCGTAGTATGCATTCCTTTTTTGTGGTATTCGGAAATTTTGCCTGTACGTATATTTATTTCCGGCAGCAGATTGTTGATAAGAGTAGATTTGCCGACTCCTGAATGTCCCGAAAGCAAAGTTATTTTTCCGGCAATTAGTTCTTTCACCTCATCGAGTCCTTTTCCTTGAAGGGCGCAAATTTTGCAGCATCTGTATCCTATCGACATATAAAGTTTCATCAAAGCGTCAAGGTATTCGAGTTCTTCATTATTGTAACGGTCTGTTTTGTTGAAAACCAGGCAAGCGGGTATTCCGTAGGCTTCGGCTGTAGCAAGGAATCTATCCGTGAAAACAGTTGTCGTCAGCGGATAATTGACTGTAGCCACAAGCATGGCAAGGTCTATGTTTGCTGCTATAATATGAGATTGCTTGGACAAGTTGGATGAACGGCGAATCATATAATTCCGTCTTTCTCCGATTGCGGTTATAAATGCTGTTGTCCCATTGTTTTCGTTTATTTCAACGGTGTCGCCAATAACAATTGGATTCGTACTTTTGATTCCTTTCAGGCGAAAAGCGCCTTTCACCTTACATTTTATCAGACGGTCATCATCCGTATGAACCGAATACCAGCTACCTGTATTTTTTACTACAAGACCGCACGCCATCAGAGAGTCATGATTTCTTTTTCTTTAGCGGCGCAAAGAATGTCTATCTGTTTGATAAACTTGTCATGAATTTTTTGAATTTTTTCTTCCGCATCTTTTTCGACATCTTCGGGGACGCCTTCTTTTACGGCTTTTTTCAGAATATCAATAACGTCGCGTCTGGCATTACGGATACTGATTTTCGTATTTTCAGCTTCTCCTTTTGCCTGCTTTGCAAGGCTGCGGCGACGTTCTTCGGTTAAGGGCGGAATGCCCAGTCTTATCACTTCGCCGTTGTTTTCAGGAGTAATGCCTACTTCCGAATTTAGAATTGCTTTTTCAACGTCTTTAATCAAGTTTTTCTCATAAGGAGTAATTAACAATGTTTTAGCATCGGGCGTATTTATTGACGCTACATTTGCGAGTTGCGTTAAGGTTCCGTAATAGGGGACACGCACACCATCAAGGATTCGCGGATTAGCCTTTCCGGCTCGGATACGCGCCAATTCATCGTCCAGATAGTTGATAGCAGCAGCCATTTTCAGTTCCGCATCTTTAATAATTTTATTAGTATCTGTTGTCATAATTGTATTTTGTTTTTTGACAAAGGTAGTGATTATTTTGAAAATACAAATCTCATTTATGTACAATGGTACCGATTTTTTGGCCGGACATTATTTTTTTCAGATTTCCGACCGTATCCATATCGAAAACAATCAGCGGCAAATTGTTGTCGCGACACATCGTTATTGCTGTCAAATCCATGACTTTAAGATTACGGTTGTAAATCTCGTCAAATGTGATTTCATCAAATTTCGTTGCGGCAGGATCTTTTTCGGGATCAGCGGTATAAATTCCGTCTACACGAGTTCCTTTCAACATTATTCCGGCTTCTATTTCAATTCCCCGAAGCGCCGCAGCCGTGTCGGTTGTGAAAAACGGATTGCCTGTACCCCCTGCAATAATTACAACATGGCCTTTTTCCAGCAAGTTTATGGCTTTTTGTTTGCTGTAATATTCTCCTACAGGTTCCATTCCCGTAGCAGTCAATACATCGGATTTAATGCCGTGAGAATGAAATTCCGAACTGAGCGCAAGGCTGTTAATAACAGTTGCAAGCATTCCCATCTGGTCGCCTTTTACACGGTCGTAACCTTTTGTCAGGCCAGAAAATCCGCGGAAAATATTTCCGCCGCCTGTCACAATTCCAATTTGAACGCCCATTTGGGTAATTTCCCCGATTTGCAATACATATTGTTTGAGGCGCGCTTCGTCAATACCGTACTGCTTTTCTCCCATAAGCGATTCTCCGCTTAATTTCAATAATATTCGTTTGTAATTCATATATATTTTATACTTCAAATTAATTCTTATTTTTATACTGCCGGCAAACTCATTCCTGTTATTTTCCGGTATAAATCGAGGGCATAGACATCGGTCATTCCCGAAATATAGTCAAGCGCACATTGTATTTTTCCGTAAGTTGTCGGCGCCTTCACATCGTATTGTTCCGGTACTCTGTTGAGTAACAACTTGCTGTATGAATGTTCCGGATTCATCATCGCATCAATTATCGTTTCAAGCAGATAACCGAAAATGTGATAGCCTGCAAGTTCGATATCAACTACTTCATTTGATATATATATCTTATTATAAGCAATATCTGAACATTGACGGTATGCTTTTCGAGCAATATCGCCAATCCCGTCAATCAAAGGTTTATCATATTTTCCGGAAAGAAAAAGCGTTTCATTATCAAGAAATTCCTGTGTACATTCATCGACAAGCAGTCCGATTATACAGGAACGCAGATATGCAATTTGCTCATTACTGTCGTTGACCATACTCATAACACGTTTAATGTCTTCAAGTCTTTTGCCTTCAAAAAATGCAAGAAACAGTTCTATGACATCGCCTTTTGTCATGAGTCTCAATTTATGAGCATCTTCCATATCCATTATCTGATAGCAAATATCATCGGCAGCCTCAACGAGGTAAACAAGCGGATAACGTGCATAAATATCCTGACTGTTTGATATTTTCGGTATTCCAAGTTCTTTTATGATTCTCAAATACGTATCTTCTTCACTTTGAAAGAAGCCGAATTTGCCTTTTTTCGCAAAAGTCGAAGCAAACGGATATTTTACCACAGCGGCAAGAGTGCTGTATGTCAGCGCAAAACCACCTTCTCGCCGTCCTTTAAAGCGATGGGTAAGCAGGCGCATGGCGTTTGCATTTCCTTCAAAATGCAGAAAATCTTCCCATCTACCCCCCTCTTCTCTGACCTGTTTTTCAAACTGAACGCCTTTACCGTCGGCAAAATATGCCGAGATAGCCCTTTCTCCCGAATGTCCGAATGGCGGATTTCCCATGTCGTGAGCAAGACAGGCAGCCGAAACTATCGAATCTATTTCTAAAAAACTTATTCCTTCACCGGCGCCGTATTTTTGCACAAGTCCGGCAGAGATATTTTTTCCGAGCGAACGTCCGACACATGATACCTCAAGACTATGTGTCAATCGGTTGTGAACAAAAATACTTCCGGGAAGGGGAAACACCTGCGTTTTGTTTTGCAGACGGCGGAATGGAGACGAAAAAATCAGTCGATCGTAATCACGCTGATAATTTGTCCTTTCATGTTTGCGTTCGTGATAATGTTCTACCCCCAATCGCTTGCCCGATAATAATTTAGACCACTGCATAGTAGATATTTATTTAAAAGATGCCATTTCTGAAAGAACCGAAAAAGGATATGATACATCCGTCATATTTTTTTGCATTTTCCCGTCAGTAATTTTACGTAATTCGTTTCAAAATGCAAATATAAGAAATAAAAACTATTTTAACAAAAACCTTCTCCTTGCGGGTGCAAATCACGCTTTCAGTTCATGTCCCGTCTCGGTAACGGAAACAAGGCGGCAGTAAAAAACAAATGCGGAATAATCCCCTCCATCTTTGACGAAACCGACAATATGCGACCATTTGAATTGCATCCCGACAGGAGGATATTTGATTTTTATTTCACGCACTTGGAAATTTTATGTTTTTAATGTAATTTTGCACGTTTTTAATTTAAAAAAGAGCAGATTTAATGAATCAAACAAAAAAGTTGGTTGATACAATCGTTAAAGGATTACAGGAGAAAAAGGGACATTGTATTATTACTGTCAATTTAAGTGAAATTGCAGGAACAATATGTAAGTATATGATTGTATGCGAGGGAAATAATCCTCATCAAGTTTCGGCTCTCTCCGATTCGGTCTGGGATACGGTCTATGAAGATTTGTCCGAAAAACCACTGTTGGTAGAGGGAATACGGAACGCTCAATGGATAGGGATGGATTATGGCACAGTTCTTGTACATATTTTTCTTCCGGATATGCGTGCATTTTACAGGATTGAAAATCTGTGGGAAGATGCGATTATAACAAGAATTGACGATATTTATTGATAATAAAAAAGATAGATTGAAAAAATGGAAGATAAGGAAAAAGAAAAAAAAGTAAATACAAATTCCAACATAAATGGAAATCATCAAAATGGCGGCAAGAAACCTAAAAACAGTTTGTGGTGGATATATGTGCTTATATTCTTACTGCTTATATGGTTATACCATGCAAATGACAACGTTTCCGTTAAAGAAATAAACTGGACGGAATTTCAACAGTTAGTCAAAAATGACGTTTTCAGCTCAGTGACTGCTTTCGACAAGAAAAACTCGGTCGAAGCAACCGTCAAGAAAGGGCGTTACAACGAGGTATTTAATCATGATGCTGCGGATGCTGAAGCGCTTGAAACAAAAGTTGTTGTAAGAATACCTTCGATAGCCATATTTGAAGATTTTATAGAAAAAGAGAAAGCTTTAAACAAAATTACGGTAAATATAAACTACAAGCCCGGCGATGATATTTTCTGGAATCTTTTAATTTCAATCGGTCCCTTTGTCATTATCATACTTATATGGTTTCTTCTGATGCGCAGAATGTCGGGTGGAATGGGCGGCGGAATGGGGATGTTTAACGTTGGAAAGTCGAAGGCCCAACTTTTCGACAAAGATGGCACAAATAAAATAACATTCAAAGATGTAGCGGGTCTTGCCGAAGCAAAGCAGGAAGTAGAAGAAATTGTTTCGTTTCTTAAAAATCCGCAGAAATATACTGAACTCGGAGGAAAAATTCCGAAAGGAGCATTGCTCGTAGGACCTCCAGGAACAGGTAAAACGTTGCTTGCCAAAGCTGTCGCAGGAGAAGCCAATGTTCCGTTCTTTTCGCTTTCGGGATCTGATTTCGTAGAAATGTTCGTGGGCGTGGGCGCTTCGCGCGTCAGGGATTTATTTCGTCAAGCAAAGGAGAAAGCGCCTTGTATTGTATTTATCGACGAAATTGACGCTGTTGGTCGCGCGCGCGGTAAGAACATTAACGCAAGCGCTAATGACGAGCGTGAAAGCACCCTGAACCAATTGCTTACAGAAATGGATGGTTTCGGTTCAAACAGTGGCGTTATCATACTTGCAGCAACCAACCGCGCCGATATTCTGGACAAGGCTTTGCTTCGAGCTGGTCGTTTCGACCGTCAGATACACGTTGAATTGCCTGATTTAAATGAAAGAAAACAGATTTTTACCGTTCATTTGCGTCCGATAAAAGTAGATGAATCGATAGACATTGATTTTCTCGCACGCCAGACGCCTGGTTTTTCAGGCGCGGACATAGCAAACGTATGCAACGAAGCAGCTTTGATTGCTGCGCGCAATGATAAGAAAACGGTTCAAAAACAAGATTTCATGAACGCTGTCGATAGAATTATCGGAGGTCTTGAGAAGAAAGGAAAAATAATGACAGAAAAGGAGCGTAAAAGCATTGCCTTTCACGAAGCCGGCCATGCCTCGTTGAGTTGGCTTCTCGAACATGCCAATCCGCTTGTAAAAATAACAATTGTACCTCGCGGGAAAGCGCTCGGAGCAGCGTGGTATTTACCGGAAGAAAGACAGATTACAACGCGAGAACAGATTCTTGACGAGATGTGCTCAACCCTGGGAGGGCGCGCTGCCGAAGATTTATTTCTCGGTTCCATTTCGACTGGCGCTGCTAACGACCTTGAACGCGTAACCAAGCAGGCTTATGCAATGGTTGTTTATTTTGGCATGAGTAAAAAGATGCCTAACCTGAATTATTATGATTCAACCGGGCAGGATTGGGGGTTTTCGAAACCATACAGCGATGAAACGGCTAAAATGATTGACGAAGAGGTGTATAATATTGTGAACGATCAATATGAACGTGCAAAAAGCATCTTACAGGCCAATGCTGACAGGCACAAGCAACTTGCAGAAATGCTACTGAAAGTAGAAGTCATATATACGGAAGATGTTGAAAGGATCTTCGGCAAACGACAATGGATCTCAAGAAGCGAAGAAATCATGGAAAAACAACAATCCTTAAATATAATTGATAACCGGTAATCATGAATTAATGAAAAATCTTATTGCCAGAACACTGACAGGAATAATTTTTATAACAGTAATACTATCGGCTATTTATATACACCCCTTTTGGTTTGCAGGAGTTTTTACCGCAATAACGGGATTGTTGATAAACGAATTTTATTCGCTCACAGGGTATAAAAACAGATCCTGGAACAGGCTTCTCGGCGTTGCGGCAGGCATGTATCTGTTTCTCGCTTCGTTGTTGTATGCGGGAAACTATTGCGGTAAAGCGATTTTTTTTCCTTATATCCTGAGCATACTCATACTGTTTGCCGCCGAGCTGTATCATAAAGAACAAAATCCCGTAAGACAATGGGGAATACATTCCGTTGCACAAATTTACTGCGCAGTTTCACTCTCTTTCCTGTGTTTTATCCCTTATATTGAAAATCAACAGTATAATCCGTCATTGCTGGCTGTGATATTTGTTTTTATATGGTTGAATGATACGAGCGCCTATCTGACAGGCTCCCGATGGGGAAAACATCGTCTGTTTAAAAGAATTTCACCTTTAAAATCATGGGAAGGTTTCATCGGCGGATTCGTCGTCGTCTTAATTGCTTCACAGATTTTTGCAGGGTATTTTACATTTATGGCACGCTACGAATGGTTGTTATTTGCCATTATAACGGTTGTTGCGGCCACCTTCGGCGATTTGACGGAATCGCTGCTTAAACGCGCCTGCGGCGCAAAAGATTCGGGAAACATCCTGCCCGGACACGGAGGAATATTAGACCGTCTCGACAGCGCTATTTTTGTATCGCCGCCGGTATATATTTTTCTTGAAATCATTACTCGAAATTAAACGTAAAGACAACCATGCGCGTGGTAACTTTCGAAAGTGCGTTTGTATAAATCTTATCTGCTTCGTTGATCAAGTCGGGGCGGTCGTGCATCATGATGTCGGGCAAACCGAATTTGAACTTTATTTCGGGCGCTAATTTGAAATAAGGCATGTAAACCGTACAACCGATACCAAATTCAAAACCGTAATCCAATGATTTCATCAACAATTGATAACCTTTTTTACGACCCAGATCTGCCGCCCCGTATATGCCTCCCAGAATATAAGGACGGCAATTATTGAGCCGCATTGACGAAATTTTCAAATCCAGTGGAACCGAAAGATAATTGGAACGCACGCTGACACGTGTTTCCTCCCCATTTTTGAAGTCTTTAAACAACACAGATCTGTCGCCGAAATGAATCGTCGGCGTAAGTCGCAAATTCATATACGGATTCAGAAACAAATCGCCAATCACACCAACACTGAAGCCGGGTGAATAATCGGGAATCTCGGCAAACAGTATCTTCCCGTCAGGACTTGCTATTCCGTTGTTGGTCAGCAACAGATCCTGCGAATGAAATCCTACATGGAAGCCCCAATGATACAATTTATAATCCGCATAAGGCTGATTTTGCACTTTCCTCTTCTGCGAATATGACGAAAATGCAATCATAACCAACAATATAATATAAACAATTCTTCTCAATACATCCACTTCTTATTTTAAGCAATAACGAAACAAGCGGAAATATATTGCTTTTATAACATTTTCTTATGCCGGACAATCAAATAAAATGATTAATTTTGCCGTTCAATTACATATTAAACATTAAAAATACAGATGAAGTTCTCAAAAATCCACTGTCTTGTCACGGGAATATCAGTTTTGCTGGCATCCTGCAAGACGACACAACCCTTCGCCGAAGCAGATAAATCGTTCATTGTTTCCGCTACGGCGGAGACGCCATTCAGGGTACTGCTGGTTACAGACAGGCAGGATTCCGTTTTGCTTCGAAAACCTTGCAGCGACGTCAAAAATTTTG
Organism: Tannerella sp.; assembly: GCA_031278765.1. Classification (GTDB taxonomy): domain Bacteria; phylum Bacteroidota; class Bacteroidia; order Bacteroidales; family Tannerellaceae; genus Tannerella. The sequence goes on from JAITJX010000107.1 coordinate 10,040, forward strand.
CCGCCGATTCAACATTCCAATTGCTGATTGCCCGACTGAAAAAAACGCTTGAAGTTGAAAACGGCGTCGGCATTGCGGCGACACAAGTGGGCATTTCCAAAAACCTTTTCCTCTTCATGCGGCTTGATTTGCCGGATAAGCCCCTTCATGTCGCCGTCAATCCGAGAATCGTCCACCATCCGGATACAACGGTCTGTTTCGAAAGAGACGGCTGCCTGTCCATCCCCGAACGCAACGGCAATTCCATACGTTATCCGTGGATTGACGTCGAATACTGGAATGAAAAAGGAGAAAAAATACGCGAACGGCTGGAAGGTTACAGCCGGCAACATGCGTTTACGGCCATTATCTTCCAGCATGAGTATGACCATACGAAAGGAATATTGTTCACCGATAAACTGTGTAAATAAAAATATACAACAAATAAAAATATAAATTATGTACAATAACAATAAGATACGAAAAGCCTATTTTGCTTCCGGATGCTTCTGGGGAACGGAATACTGGTTTATGAAAGCAACGGGAGTAACTGCTACTGCTGTCGGTTATATGGGAGGAAACGTCGATAACCCAACCTATCCGCAAGTCAAAACAGGAACGACCTCGCACCTGGAATGTGTTGAAGTCGAGTATGACGCAACAAAAACAAATTATGAAAAAATGGTAAAACTCTTCTTTGAAACACACGATTTCACACAGACCGACGGTCAGGGACCGGATATTGGTTCACAATATTTGTCCTGCCTGTTTTATACAAACGAAGAAGAAAAATCAATTGCAGCACACTGCATCCACTACCTGGAAGAAAAAGGATACAACGTCGCAACCCGTTTACGACCAGCGTCAACCTTTTGGAAAGCGGAAAACTATCACCAACAGTATTACAAACACAAGGAAACGCAGCCCTACTGTCACACTTACAGAAAAATATTTTAAAATGAACGGTTCCCAAAAACTCTTCCGCATACTCTCCGAACGCAATATACCCTTTGAATACCTGGAACATCCGGCAACGCCAACCATCGAAATCGCAGGACAATACTGGACGAGAAGCGACACCAACTACTGCAAAAACCTCTTTTTTCGCAATCACAAAGGCAACCGGCATTACCTGGTGATACTGGACTGCAACCGCGACATGGACATTCACGCTATTGAAAAGCAACTGCATCAGGGAAAGTTAAGTTTCGCTTCCGAGCAGCGCATGATGACCTTCCTTGGCGTATCGCCAGGTGCGGTTACGCCTTTCGGACTGATAAACGACGAAAAACATCATATACACGTTTTTCTGGACAAAAACCTGCAAAAAGCAGAACGCTTGAGCTTTCATCCATGCGTCAATACGGCGTCCCTCATTATTTTGAAAGACGATTTTATACGCTTTATGGATTATACGCAGAACACGTATGAATGGATCGAACTCTATTGACGGACAGGAAGCCCGTCTCTTCTTCGGTCATACAAATTTCACGCAGGATTTTTTCGATCTCCTCTTTCGTTATCTTTTCAAAATCTTTCAATAAAGGCATGACAAACATGCCTCCCAAATCCACCGCCGCCGGACTTATCAAAATACCGTCCTCTCCCTGCGCATAATAACAATCAGGACGGTGTTTTTTTCGAGGATAAACGACCGTCACCCATTCGTCTTTTTCATGCCATGCCAAAATATTCATCATCGGCTCCTTATCTCCCGTCCGGATTTCAAGCATCCCGTACAGTTGGAAAAAGCTCGAAACAACCGACTCCCTGCTCTTCGAGCGTATAACTACTCCCTCTTTACGCGGCGTTTGCGCATCATACCCACAGTAATGCACAATGGGGAAAAAGTCTTTCGGACCTGCCTGAAAATGGGCATGATCGGGAGCAGAAGCCCCACATTTGGGACCGTTATAGAAAATCACATACCCCTCAAGCAGACGGGCAAAATCAAGCATGGCAGAAAATCTGCCATATATCAACTGTTCCGCATGTTCGAGCGATGCAATCGTGAAATGTTCGGGAAAAACAGGATAAGGATTTACAAGGATTTCATAATCATTGCACGGAATAGACCTCTGCTCGGCAGGACGATGCTTTGCGCACAGAAAACACCGACGTTCCCTTATAGACTTCTCATCCACCTTTGCACCGGAGGAAACTATTCGCGCCGGATTGAATTGCACCTTGATTTTGAAATCTCCGAAATCAAACACCTTGGTCCTGACATTCCCGAGCGCCGCATAATTATTCCGCGCCAAATCCCAGTCTTCCAGTTGCGAATATAGAAATTCTTTGATGCGTATGGAGTTTACAGACATATCTCAATCAACAAATTTTAGTTTACAGGGAATAAATACCGTGCAAATTTAAACATAATTTTCAAAAGAGCGCCTCACGAGACGAAATGTAAAAAATCAGTTAATTATCAATTCACCCCTTCCCGTCTCCCTGTTCCCCATCGGGGATTCATAAAAAAAATAAATATCCTGACGGACAACATACGCATCGGCAGACGCCCTGTTCTATTGACATGGATGCCCTGACGGGCAACGCACGAACGCACTTTCACGTGTCCGCCCTTGTGAACGAATACCTCGTCCCGCAGGGACGACACTTTATTAAGAGGCTGTCTCAAAAGTAATTTTGGGGCAGCCTCATGAAAAAACGACACATAAAATGTATAAAAATGATTAAAAAAACATAGATATAGTTATTAGTAAAAATTGTAAAACAAAGTGTATACTTTTTTCAGGACATGACATTCACCCTGCGGGTTCGCGGTGACGTGGTACTTGTTCGTTCGGATGACGGGCTACTCGTTCGCTGGTGACGGGGGATGCGATTGTCCTTGATTGACGGTAAAGATGCGGACTTGTTGAAAACTTTATTTCCGGCGCATGGATATTTTGATTAATTTTGCCACGAGATGGAAAAATTTGTACATTTACACGTTCACACCCAATATTCGCTTCTCGACGGACAGGCGTCAATAGATTCGTTGATAGATAAAGCGCGGGCAGATGGCATGAATGCGCTTGCCATTACCGATCATGGAAATATGTTTGGGATTAAGGAATTTTTTAATAAGGTAAAGAAAAAAAACAGTAAATACCTGGGCATAATCGGAGATTGCGAAAGGGAAATGCAACAGTTGCTCGCCAAGGAAAATCCGACGCCGGAAGAGGATGAAAGAATACAAAGCCTGTCGAAAAAAATAGAAGAAGAAAGGTCTCATCTGTTTAAGCCGATCATCGGCTGTGAGTGTTATTGCGCTCGAAACGGTCGTTTCAACAAATCGGGGAAAGAGGAGTTGGGCGGCTGGCATTTGATATTGCTTGCCAAAACGTTGAAAGGATATAAAAATCTTGTCAAGATGGTTTCGCTTTCATGGACGGAAGGTTTTTACCGAAATGCCCGTATCGACAAAGAATTGCTTGAAAAATATCACGAAGGTATTATCGTAACATCCGCCTGTCTGGGCGGCGAAATCCCCCAGCTGATAATGAACGGTCGGTTGGAAGAGGCTGAAAAATCGGCGCTGTGGTTTAAAAACCTGTTCGGTAAAGATTATTATCTTGAACTTCAACGTCACGAGACGCACGATCCAAATGCGGATCTGGAGATTTATCCGCGTCAGGTAGAGGTGAATAAGGCGCTTGTAGAGTTGTCCCTGAAACATGATATTAAGTTGATAGCCTCCAATGACGTCCATTTTACGGACGAAGATGATGCGGAGGCTCATGACCGTCTGATATGCTTGAGCACGGGAAAGGATTTGAACGATGCCAACCGTATGCGTTACAGCAAGCAGGAATGGATGAAGACGACTTCCGAAATGAACGTGATATTTGCCGATCTCCCCCAAGCGTTGCGCAATACGGTTGAAATAGCCGGTAAAGTTGAGTTTTATGATATAGATTCTCCTGCCTTTATGCCTTTTTTTGAGATTGATTCCGTGTTCGGCACGGAGGAAGAATACAGGAAGAAAATTACCGCCAAGGCTTTGATGGAAGAGTTTAACGAAGTGGACAAGGATGGCTGTGTGATATCAAATAATTATATCAGGCTCGGAGGGTATGAGAAGGTAATCAGAATAAAGTTTGAGTCCGATTATCTGGAATATCTGACTTTTAAGAGGGCGAAAAGTCCGAATCGCTACGGCGAAAATCTATCGGAGGAATTGATCGAGCGTATCGTTTTCGAGTTGAATACGATAAAAAAGATGGGATTTCCGGGTTATTTTTTAATAGTGCAGGATTTTATAACGGCTGCTCGCAAAATGGGCGTTTCTATCGGACCTGGTCGCGGCTCGGCTGCGGGTTCGGTGGTGGCTTATTGTTTAGGTATTACGGATATAGATCCGATAAAATATGATTTGCTGTTTGAGCGTTTTTTGAATCCCGACCGTGTTTCCATGCCCGATATAGACATTGATTTCGATGATGACGGACGAGATGCTGTCATACGGTGGGTGACGGAAAAATATGGGAAAGAGCGTGTTGCCCGTATTATCACTTATGGTACGATGGCTTCGAAATCGGCAATAAAAGATCTTGCGCGGGTGGAGAAAGTGTCTTTGCAGGAGTCGAATCGTCTGGCAAAACTCGTTCCCGACAAATTGCCGGATGAGGATGGGAAATCTCTAAAGGTGAATCTTGCCAACTGCATGAAATATGTACCCAAATTGCAGGAGGCCGCAAGAAGCAATGACATACAAATCCGTAATACCATTAAATATGCGTGCCGGCTCGAAGGAAACGTCAGGAACATAGGCGTTCATGCGTGCGGAGTGATCATAGGCAGTCAGGATATATCCGATATTGTGCCAGTGGCAACGGTAGAAGACAAAACGACGAACGAATCGGTAATTGTTACGCAATACGAAGGCTCGGTGATTGAAGAAACGGGGCTTGTCAAAATGGATTTTCTCGGTCTGAAAAACCTGTCTATCATTAAGGAAGCGATCCGGAACGTAAAACAAACAACGGGTGAAGATCTTGACATAGATCATATTCCGATAGATGACAAAGCGACATACGACCTTTTTTGTAACGGGAAAACCATTGCAACGTTCCAGTTTGAATCGCCCGGAATGCAAAAATACCTGAGGGAACTGCAACCGTCTAAATTTGAAGATCTGATAGCGATGAATGCTTTGTATCGTCCCGGTCCGATGGATAATATACTTTCGTTCATCAAAAGGAAACATAGCCGGGAAGAAATAAAGTATGATATTCCGGAAATGGAAAAGTTCCTTTCAGATACTTACGGGATAACTGTTTATCAGGAGCAGGTGATGCTTTTGTCGCGCCAGCTTGCGGGCTTCACTCGCGGCCAGAGCGACACGCTCCGTAAAGCAATGGGGAAGAAACAGATAAATAAAATGATGGAGTTAAAAGAGAAATTTCTTTCAGGAGGCGAATCCAACGGCCATCATAGAAAAACACTCGAAAAGATTTGGGCAGACTGGGAAAAATTTGCATCTTATGCTTTCAATAAAAGTCATGCGACCTGTTATTCGTGGATTGCTTATCAGACGGCATATTTAAAAGCGCATTATCCGTCGGAATATATGGCAGCCGTTCTTAGTTGTAATTTGTCAAATATAAAGGACATAACGAAAACAATGGACGAATGTAAATCCATGTCGCTCCAGGTGCTCGGGCCGGACGTTAATGAATCTCACCGCAAGTTTGGCGTTAATAAAAAAGGAGATATTCGTTTCGGCCTTGTCGCAATAAAGGGAGTTGGCGAGGGAGCTGTTCAAAATATAATCGAAGAAAGAGAAAAAAACGGTCTTTATAAGGATATATACGACTTTTTTGAGCGCATCAATCTTGCGGCCTGCAACAAGAAAGTGCTCGAAAGTCTGGCGCTTTCGGGAGCGCTTGATACTCTCGGCGTCAGCCGGGAACCGCTGGTTACTCCAAATGACAGGGGAGAAACTTTTTTGGAAGTACTGTCGAAATACGGCGCTAAATTTCAGATGGATAAGAACAAAACTTCCAATTCTCTTTTCGGAGGAGAAGAAGTATTCCGGATTGCAAAACCCAAAATACCTGATTGCGAGCATTGGAGCGACCTTGACCGGCTTAACAGAGAGAAAGAACTGATTGGAATATATCTTTCGGCTCATCCGCTTGATGACTACAGGATTATATTAACATGCGTCTGCAATACGGGCATGGCCGATACGGGAGATAAAGAACAGTTTAAAAACAAAGACCTTTTGCTTGGAGGCATTGTGACAGGTTTTCGGGAAGGTTATACAAAACAGGGCAATCCGTATGGAATATTGACTTTGGAAGATTTTACCGGAAGCGGCGACATCGCTTTGTTCGGTAAAGATTATATTGACTATGCGAAATTCGGAAAAGAGGGCATGTATTTGTTTATCAAAGGTAAAGTAGAACAAAGAAAATTCGGCGATACGCTTGATTTCAGGATAAAGTCCATTTCTTTATTGCAGGATGAAAAAGATAAACTTATTGATAAATTAAATATATCCGTACCGATTGATGAATTAAGCGATTTATTGGTTGTGGATTTATCTAATTTGCTTTCCGAAACAAAAGGGAATACAAAATTGTTTTTCAACGTAACGGATGAATCTCGGAACATAACATTGAACTTGTTTTCAAAAAATACGGGTGTTGATGTAACTCCAAAATTGATAGATTCGCTCGCCACAGTATTGCGTAATGGGAAAATTTATGTAAACGGCGTTGAAGTAACGCAAAAATTGGCGGATTTGCCAGACGAGGAAGAAGAAAAAAATTATAATATAAACTGAAAAAATAACGTTTTAATTTAATAGATTATGGTTTTAAAGGTAACAGATGAAAATTACAAAGATTTGTTGAAGGGAGAAAAACCCGTAGTTTTGGATTTTTGGGCGGAATGGTGCAACCCCTGTCGAACGGTTGGCTCTATCATAGACAAACTGTCAGTCGAATATGACGGTAAAATCGTTGTCGGAAAAGTAAATGTGGACGAAAATAATGATATGGTTTTTGAATACGGCATTCGCAGTATTCCTACGTTATTATTCTTTAAAAAGGGGCAGATAACAGATAAGCAAGTAGGCGCTACAGGAAAAAATGTAATTATCGAAAAAATCGACAAACTTCTTTAGGGAAGCGAAATAAATAAGATATAACGATTATTTGTCATGTCCTGAAATAAGTATACATACAAGAGGAGGAAAAAGGCTGCCCGTCACCCTGCGAACGCAGTGAAGCAATCCAGGATTAATAATTTAAGATTTAAAATTTAAGATTTAACGGTTAGTGGTTAACGGTTAGTGGTCAATGACGTGGCGCTTGTTCGTTCGCAAGGGTGGACACGTGGAAGCGCAAAGCGCAAAGTCCCGCAGGGACGACACTTTATTAACCGTATGCTTCAGCTTACGGAGAGA
>JAITJX010000099.1 GCA_031278765.1 Tannerella sp.
ATATGCCTGATATGTTGCGTTTCCTGCAATTATCTCGATGTAGTTCCCGATAATGTTGCTACAATAGATTATGCGTTTCGCAATCGTACGGCTTGCGAAAAATATCTGTTTACCTGCTATTCTTATCTTCCGGCTCATGGAGACATAAACGGCGATCCGGCAATGACCGGCGGCGACGAAATATGGACAAACAGACAGCATCTACAGATTTCGGTAGATGCACGTCAGCTCGCTCTGGGACAACAGTCGATGACAGATCCGACTTTGAATTTCTGGGAAGGAAGAAAGAGCGCCAAAAATCTCTGGCAGGGTATCAGAGACTGTAACATTTTCCTCGAAAACGTGGACAAGGTACATGATTTACCTGAATATGAAAAAGTCAGATGGATAGCGGAGGTGAAATTTCTCAAGGCTTACTATCATTTTTATCTTTTCAGGATGTATGGACCTATTCCGATCGTGGATGTGAATATACCTATAGGCGCAAGTCCCGACGAGGTAAAATTTTATCGCGAGCCGGTTGACGCTGTGGTAAAGTATATTATCGACCTGATTGACGAAGCGGAAAAAACTCTTCCGTTAGAGCGGGAAGTCATAGAAGGTACGGAAGCCGGAAGGATAAACAACCTTATCGCTAAGGCAATGCGGGCAAAAGTGTTGGTATATGCTGCAAGCAGACTGTTTAACGGCAATACGGATTATATAGGTATGATTGACAACCGCGGAGTGCAACTGTTTCCAAAGGACGAAGACCCCGAAAAGTGGAAACTTGCCGCCGACGCCTGTCTGGAAGCAATCGAAATGTGTCATGCCCAAAATAAAAGACTGTACGATCTTGTAGATCCTCAGATAAATACGGCAAATGACACTTTCAAACTGCAAACAATCTACCGGCAGGCTATCTGCGACCGGTGGAATAGCGAACTGATTTGGGGTAGCGTTAATTACAATTGTAGCGGCCTTTCACGTAATGCCTCGGCAAGACTTGTGACTTTCGCCAGTGGACGTGTGGCAGTTATTACCTCCGACTGGTCGCCTTCGATGAAACTGGTCGAACGGTACTATTCCAGTCATGGCGTTCCCATCAATGAAGACAAAGAATGGCTGGACAAAGGATGGTATGAAGACCGGTATAAAGTGCGCCCCGAACCATCGTCGGGCGCCGAAAAATATTTAGTCAAAGAAGGTCAAAAAACTGCATACCTGCATTATAACAGGGAAGTGCGCTTTTATGCCAGCATAGGCTTCGATCGCGGTATTTATTTTGGTAGCGGATACTACAAATTTCCCGATGATGTGAAACACTGCGAAGTCTTTTACAGTGAGTACTCCGGAATGAGAGGTCCCGATTATTATTCCGTAACAGGATATTTTGCAAAGAAAATGCACAGTTACAAAAATTCCCAGACGTCTTCGACCGACGTAGTCGAGTATTATCCATTCCCGATTATACGTCTGGCAGACCTGTATCTTTTGTATGCGGAAGCCCTGAACGAATACAGTGGGCCCAGTGAAGAAGTATTCAAATATATTGATGCTGTACGTGCGCGTGTTCAACTCGAAGGCGTCAGGGAATCGTGGGAAAAGTATTCTACTAATCCACAGAAACCCAACAATAAGGAAACTTTGCGCGAAATTATTCATCAGGAGCGCACAATAGAACTTGCAATGGAAGGAGAACGTTTCTGGGATATCCGCCGCTGGAAAAAAATCAGCGAACTCAACGAACAGCCGAGGGGCTGGAATAGCAGCGGCGAAACAGCAGAAGACTTCTACAAGGTTATTACCGTAACAGAGACGCCTGTTGAATTTAGCATCAAGGATTATTTATGGCCCATCAGGGAAAGCGAAATGTCCCGAAATACAAATCTTATACAAAATTATGGTTGGTAAATTTTTAATTTTTAAATGTTTGTTTATATGAAAAGAAATATATTTATAATATTGTTATCTGTCCTGCTTTTCGGCTGTACGGAAGAAAAACGGCCCGAAATAGTTATGGATAGCGTTTCCCCTGCTCCGGTAACAAATGTACAGGTACAGAATATTCCGGGAGGGGCTGTTTTGAAATATCAGCTGCCCGACGACGAAGATTTACTTTATGTTAAGGCGCTGTATTCCCTGAAAGAGGGTCATCAGGCCGAAGTCAAAGCCTCGCTCTACTGCGATACTCTAACAATCAAAGGTTTTGGAGATGAACAGGAACGCGAAGTTCAGATTGTGGCTGTCGATCGCAGTAAAAACGAATCGGTTCCGACAATAGTTACAATCAAACCACAGGAACCTCCGGTGCTTGCTATCGGAAAAACGCTGGAATTATATCCTGATTTTGGCGGAATACATCTTTACTGGGAAAATCCTACCCGTGCAGAGATATCTGTTATTCTCGAAAGAAAGGATTCTATTGGAGATTATGAGCAGGTCGAGGTATTTTACAGTTCTGTTGTAGACGGCGACGTCGTTTCCCGAGGTATGGATACGATTACAAGCGATTTCCGTGTTTATGTGCAGGACAGATGGGAAAACCAAAGCGTTCCTTTAGAGGCTGTTCTGACTCCCCTATTTGAAATGAAATTTGACAGGACGAAATTTCAAGCCTTGTATCTCGATGGAGACGAACCATACGCATGGGGATGGGTTTTGCCTAATATGTTTGACGGAAATACGGGTACTGGATTTCATACGGAGACAGTCAACGGCACCTGGCCACATTCTTGTTCATTTGATATGGGCGTAAAAGGTAAAATAAGTCGCATCAAAACATTTCAGCGTCAAGGAAGTTACCTATACCACCAAGGTAATGTGAGGTATTTCGAATTGTGGGGAACTAATGACGCCGACAATCTTAACGACTGGAGCGCATGGACAAAATTGATGGACTGTGAGAGCATCAAACCGTCCGGCTTCCCGTTGGGACAAACCAGCGCTGAAGATGTAGCATACGCTACGGCGGGCGAAGAACATATTTGTCCCATCAATGCGTCTGCAGTTCGATATTTGCGTCTGAAAATATTGGAAACATGGTCATTAGCCCGTTACTCTTACATAATGGAAATTGAGGTTTATGGCAGTGTAGAAAAATAATAATTTAATACAAAAAAGAATATGAAATATTTATATAAAACATGTATTATTGCAGTTTGTATCGTTTTTTGCATGGCATCCTGCGACACTATGAACGATATGCATATCGAGTATCTGGAAAGAGGAGAAATAATATATGCTGCAAAAGTGGACAGCATTTCTCCCTATATAGGATATAACCGTATTGAAATGGA
>JAITJX010000156.1 GCA_031278765.1 Tannerella sp.
CCCGAAAAATTCCGACCTCTCCAAAGAGCCGCTGAGCCGCTGCAGGAAAGCAACGGAGACCAACGGAGACCGAAAGACGCCGCGCCTCCGCGACAAACGCTATACATTATATATTATATCGCACACAGCCTGCGCAGAACTTTCTGACAAGGGAAGATTGTTCACCCTCGACGAGGGTGAACAATCTGATTGTGGAAATTTTTCGCCTGCATCTTGCGCGGAAAACTTTTCACATTGCGTGCTGCCTTCCGAAACTTCCGGAAGATGATCCTCTATTTATATTTATATGTTTCATTAAAAAAATGTAAGAACGATGTTAAAACTAAAAAAACTTATGTTTAAGTACCTGCCCAACGACGCCTACTACACGTTCGACGAACGGAAAAGTCAACAATTCGAGGAGCGCAATGATGTACCTTACCGCCCCGTCACCAGCGAAGGTACAGCCTGAAGCAATCCGGATTTATGCGCAGATCCGGATTGCTTCACCCTTCGGGATTCGCCGGCAATAGCGACGTTGTACAGAGATTTTCAACAAATAATTTATTCGTCATTTAAAATTTATACCTATGAAAATATTACGACTTTTCTTCGGAATTATTTTTTTGAGCGCTTTCTCATTTGTGGGATATGCGCAGGAAGCAAGATATGGACTGGCATTCAATTCCTTTGAAATGATACAGGAGAAGCGAACGAGTCTCTGTCTCACCCCCGATAAGACATTATTTTTGCCGAAAGGTTTCATTTTTTCGTTCGACGTATGTTTTCAATCCGGTTATCAACGGGATTTCGGGTATATTTTCAGGATCATTTCCGGAGATGACGGGCAGCAACAATACATTGATTTCGTTCTGAACGTAACCGAACTGACAGTTTCCTGTTCTTTTGACGGAGTTGTTGCAAAATGTAATTTCGAAGATATTCATCTTGGCTATGATGAATTTATGCCTTTTGAAATAAATGTAGATATCCGTCATAGCCAGTTAGAGATATTGATAAAAGACAGGAAATTTTCCGTGAACACTTCTTCGTTGAAGAAATTCGCGCATGCCCATATCATCTTTGGTAAATCCGATTTCCGACAGTTCCAGGTGAGCGATGTTCCCAAAATGATCGTCAAGGACGTAAGAATAAAAAATCCTCGCCGGCAAGTCATGTATTTCTGGCCCCTGTCCCGGCATACCTCAAGTGGCGTATATGATGAAATAAAAAAGAAATATGCTTCGGTTGAAAATCCGCAATGGCTGTTGGACAAACATGTTTACTGGGAAAAACGAGGCACTTTTATAATGCAGTATAATCCCCAAATCACTTACAATACAGACAAGGATTGTATTGCGGTTTCGGACAGGACGCGTTTTGTAACATATTATCCATCTACCCGCTATATGACTGACGATAAAATCGCGAAAGGCGTTTCGCATAGCGACAAGTCCAATCAGATGATTTATAATCCATATATGAAGAACTACTATTCATATCGCTTTTCGTTGGAAACGGGAAAAGAGGTGACGCCTTACGATACTTTGACAAAAAGTTGGGACAATGAAAGCGTGGAAATGATGTCGGTAGATTACTGGCATCACAACCGTTTTTTTTCTTCGGCCGACAGTTGTCTTTATTTGTTTAACGGTTACGGGCATCATCTATATAAAAGTACGGTGAATAAATATGATTTCGATACGCAAACGTGGGAGAAGTCGGATTACAGAGGCGACAGGATTACACCCCGTTATTTGAGCGGCTCAGGAACTTTTGACGAACACCACGTGCTGATCTTCGGCGGATATGGCTGCGAAACCGGCGCACAGGAACTTTCCCCGCAAAATTACTACGATTTATTCATGGTGGATACCAGGAATATGGAAGCAAAAAAGATATGGGAACTCCCCCGTCCGGAGACAGGTTTTGTTGTTTCCAATTCCATGGTTGTCGATACGCTTTCACGCTGTTTTTATGCCTTGTGCTTTTCTCAACAGTTGTATAACACTGCTCTTTCTCTGTACCGGTTTTCGCTGGATAATCCCCAATACGAAGCGCTTGCCGATGATATTCCATTTAAATTCGAAGATATTTATTCCTGTTCCGACATGTATTTGAGCAGAGACAGGAGAGAATTGATTGCAGTCGCCTGTTCGCCGGTCGAACCCAGTTCTTCCGCCGAAGTATCTATTTATACCCTGGCTTATCCTCCACTGTCGAAACAGGCATTGTACCAGGAAGAAAGCAAGGGCAACAACCCCTTTGCCGTTGCGGGAATATTGATAGTCGCCGTGTTTGCTTTTATTGTTTACGGGAGAAAAAAACGCATGGAGACGGTATCTCCCCAAACGGCGGCAAATATCAAACCTTTGCCGCGACATGTAAAAAAGCAAGCCATCTTTTTGTTTGGCGGATTCCTGGCCATAGACAGGGAAGGAGGCGACATAACAGGCGATTTTACGACCATACTCAAACCTTTGTTCCTGCTCATATTATTATATACCTTGAAGAACAACGGCAAAGGCATCTCCTCGACAAGATTGCATGAAATCCTGTGGTCTAACAAAACGGAAGAAAGCGCAAAGAACAACCGGAATGTTTCCGTCAGCAAACTGCGGCAGATTTTTGAAAAGATCGGCGTCGTCAGGATAAAATGTCGAAATTCCCTGTGGACAGTCGAATTTGGCGATGATGTTTACTGTGATTATTTTGAAGCGTTTGTTTTGATGGAAAGGATGAAAGAAAAAACAAACCGGACTGCCGAAAATATACGGCATCTTTTATCCGTCGTTTCGGCAGGAGAACTTTTGCCCAACATCCAGACAGAATGGATTGATTCCTTCAAGGCCGATTTCTCAAACGATTTGATTGACCTCTTCCTGGAACTTATCAAACAGTCAGGGATAGACATTTCGCAACAGGAACGTATTGATATGGCCAATGCCATATTGATTCATGACTCCCTTCATGAAGAAGCCCTGAAATTCAAATGCCGGCTACTCGTCAAAACAGGCAAGAACGGATTGGCAAGAAAAATTTACTATTCTTTCGTCAAAGAATACAAAAAACTGCTCGGAACGGAATTTAATCTTTCTTTTAACGAATTTATTTCATAACCTGAGTTCGGGATAAGAAATAGAGGCTGTCTCAAAAGTATTTTTTTGAGGCAGCCTTGTTTATTTGTTCTAAAACATATTGGTTATTTGCAGCCAATTATGTATCTTTGTACTTGATAATCATAGATATAAAGATAT
>JAITJX010000168.1 GCA_031278765.1 Tannerella sp.
CTTTTCGCAATCATATACTTTGCAATTATTTGACTAACAATGATATATCAATATTACTATTCGTTTAATTATCTCGTTTTCCCTTGTTTTTTGGATGATTTTGGCCAAGTTGGGTTAACAATACATTTGTTTTTATTTTACGGAAGAATATTACCTTTGCGGCATGAAACGAATTTTCTTGACAGGATATATGGGGGTTGGAAAAACGATAATCGGCAGGACCTTGGGAGAAAAAATAAATTTTTCATACATTGATACCGATCATTTTATAGAAAACCGGTACAGGAAAAAAATAAGCGAAATCTTTGCCATCGAAGGTGAAAACCGCTTTCGTGAAATAGAACATAATGTCATATCCGAACTTTCCGATTTTGAACATGTCGTTATTTCTACAGGCGGCGGTCTGCCCTGCTTCAACAATAATATGGAACTGATGAACAAAAAAGGCATTACCGTTTATCTGGAAGCATCCGCAACCTTGCTTGCCGCCCGCCTCGAAGCAAGCAATACCGTAAGACCTGTCTTGCAGGGACGCTTCGGAGAAGATTTGAGAAAATTCATATCCGAAAATCTTGAAAAACGTCGCATTTGTTATGAACAGGCAAAAATTCGTTTCAATGTCGAAGAAATGAAGGACGAAAAAGATATAAAAGTATTACTGAAAGCATTGCAGCAAATAATTTAATGTCAACTGTCTGTTGTATCACGATAATAATAACTATCTTTGCGGTCGCAAATTAAACATAAATACTCATGTCAGAAAAAACAGAAGTTACTAATTTAGAACATGTCATCATCCGTTTTTCGGGTGACAGTGGCGACGGTATGCAATTGACCGGTACCATATTTTCAAATCTTTCCGCCATTCTTGGAAACGATATTTCGACTTTCCCCGATTATCCGGCGGAAGTACGCGCTCCACAAGGTTCGCTGAGCGGCATTTCAGGCTTTCAGGTACATTTGGGCTCAAAAAAAATTTTCACGCCCGGCGACAAAGCTGATGTACTTGTAGCAATGAATCCGGCGGCGCTGAAAGTAAACGTTAAAAACCTGAAAACAAATTCGGTAATTATCATAGATACGGATGCTTTCGAGAAAAAAGACCTTGAAAAAGCCGAATTTAAGACCGACGCCCCTTTTGAAGAACTGGGGTTGAAAACGCAACAGGTAATCGAAGCTCCGATTTCGACAATGGTTCGAGATGGCCTTGCATCATTTGGCCTCGACAACAAATCGGCGCTACGCTGCAAAAATATGTTTACGCTCGGACTTGTATGCTGGCTTTTCGACCGTCCGGTAGATTCGGCAATGATTATGCTTCAAAACAAATTTGCAAAAAAACCTGATATCGCAAAAGCAAATATCAAAGCGCTTACCGACGGATATAATTACGGACATAATATCCAAGCATCGGTTTCGACATACAGGATAGAAAGTTCCAGGATTGAACCAGGAATTTACAAAGACGTGAACGGCAACAATGCGCTGTCGTACGGCCTCATAGCAGCAGCCGAGAAAGCAGGGCTAAGACTGTTCCTGGGAAGCTATCCCATTACGCCGGCAACCGAAATCCTGCAAGAACTCTCGAAACACAAAAACCTTGGCGTAATTACCGTTCAGGCAGAAGACGAGATTGCAGGCGTATGCACCGCTATAGGCGCAAGTTTTGCAGGCTGTCTGGGCGTAACCTCCACATCGGGTCCCGGTCTTGCCCTGAAAAGCGAAGCAATAGGACTTGCCGTGATAGCCGAATTGCCGCTCGTTGTGATAGATGTCCAACGCGGAGGTCCTTCGACGGGAATGCCTACAAAAAGTGAACAGGCCGATTTGTTGCAGGTTTTATATGGTCGCAACGGCGAATGTCCGGCCATTGTACTTGCAGCTTCAACTCCTACCGATTGTTTTGATATGGCATACTGGGCAGGTAAACTGACGATTGAAAGCATGACGCCGGTGATTCTGCTTTCCGATGCATTCCTGGCAAACGGCTCGTCAACCTGGCGTATTCCCGATTTGAACAAATGCCCCGACATCACACCGAATTATGTCGGCAACTACAAAGGTGAAGCTCCATGGAAACCTTATCGCCGCGATAAAGAGACACTTACGCGTTATTGGGCGGTACCGGGAACGGAAGGTTTTACACATCGCATCGGCGGACTTGAAAAAGACTATGACACAAGTTCTATTTCGACCGAACCGCTAAATCATGAGAAAATGGTGAAGACACGTCAGGAAAAAATTGACAAACTGACGGACGTCATTCCCCCACTTGAAGTTACAGGCGACAAAGATGCGGACTTGCTGATAGTTGGCTGGGGCGGCACTTACGGACATTTGTATGAAGCAATGGAAACAATGCACTCGGAAGGAAAAAAAGTTGCGCTTATACACTTCCGTTTTATAAACCCGCTGCCCGGAAATACGGAAGAAATCTTGAAACGATATAAGAAAGTGGTTGTTGCCGAACTCAATAACGGGCAATTCACCAATTATTTAAGAAGTAAAATATCGGATTTTCATCCTTACAAGTTCAATTGCATCACCGGACAGCCGTTTGTTGTCTCAAGCCTGATCGAAGAATTTACTAAAATAATTAACAGTTAATACATAATACAATGATATACGAAGCAAAAGATTATAAAAGCGATCAGTACGTACGCTGGTGCCCCGGATGCGGCGACCATGCTACGCTTAACTGCCTCCACAAAGCAATGGCTCTAACAGGCGTCGCGCCTCACAATATGGCTGTTATTTCCGGCATAGGCTGCTCGTCGCGCCTGCCTTATTACATGAATTCTTATGGATTTCATACCATTCATGGGCGTGGAGCCGCCATAGCAACCGGCGTTAAAACGGCAAATCCTGACCTGAGTGTCTGGCTTGTTACAGGCGATGGCGACTGCCTCGCAATAGGTGGAAATCATTTTATCCATGCGGTAAGACGAAACATAGACCTTAACATTGTGCTGATGAACAATAAGATCTACGGCTTAACAAAAGGACAGTATTCGCCTACTTCCGACAGGGGTTTCGTTTCAAAAAGCTCGCCTTACGGAACAGTCGAAGACCCGTTCATACCTGCCGAACTTGCATTAGGCGCTCGTGGAACCTTCTTTGCCCGCGCAATAGATGTTGATTTGCAGAATCTTACAAATATCTTGATCGCTTCGGCAAAACACAAAGGAACGTCCGTTACGGAGGTACTTGTCAATTGTGTAATATTCAACAACGGAATACATTCGAGCATCGTGAATAAGGAATTTCGTGCCGAACATACCATTCTACTTAAACACGGTGAAAAAATGATTTTTGGAAAAGAAAACAATAAAGGGATCGTCCTCGAAGGTTTGAAACTCAAAGCAGTAACTGTTGGTCAGGACGGATACACACTTGAAAATGTACTTGTACATGACGCTCATGAAAAAGATGTTACACTCCATAACATGCTGGCCCTGATGAATGATGAAACGCCTGTCGCCCTTGGAGTAATCCGTGATGTGGAAGCGCCTGTTTACGACGAATCTGTTCACAGTCAAATTAAAGAAGTGCAATCGAAAAAACCTCAACGTACACTGAAAGAAATGCTTATGAGCGGAGAAACATGGGAAATAAAATAAGATAAAGAAAATTAATTTTTAATTTTTAATTATTTTTATTATCTTTGCACCCGATTACAGAATACAGTGAGTGCCATAGCATTCCGGTCCCATAGCTCAGTTGGTCAGAGCATCTGACTCATAATCAGGGGGTCCTTGGTTCAAGCCCAAGTGGGACCACAAACTGAAAATAAAGCACTTACAGAAAATTTTGTAAGTGCTTTTTCTTTTGCATTTGCACACAACTTCCCAAATCTTTGCGGACTCTTTGATATTATCAAGCAATATACTTGCCCGCTATTTCCTGCTATTTGAAGAAAGCATTGGAAGCATAGAAGACATTTACCTTGAATTTATTATTCTGAGTTGTATTCATATCGGTTTGGGTTATCTGAAATTTGTTTTCAAATTGTTCCTGTGGCGAAATCGGGATATTGCTGAATTGTCAATAATACTCTTTAATATACAAATACGCTTTATTAAACAATTCATTTTCTTTATGCAATTTGTATTTAAGCAAGGTTTTACGAAGCGCTTTCTGAACTTCACGTTCACCGGCTACGGTGTTTTGCCAGCCCGGAAAACGGACGACTTTCACAATGCTGTCAATGTCATCAACGATACGACCGACAACTGTGGGTGTGTTTTCGGTTTTCAGTTCCAGAAATAATTCCGTTAATGCTGCTTTGGCATCTTTTCGCTCCGGCAGACTCAGTTCTTCCTTTTCAGCCTGTACAGTTTCACGCGCTATTTGACACAATTCTTTTATGAAATCAATACTGCTGATTAATCCCTGTTCGGCACGCAGACGTAAATCTTCCAGACGTTTGCTTAATGCTATAAATTGAGGCTTATTGGCGTTACGCTGAAAACGCCGGATAAGTTCTTTCTCAATCTGTTTGATTTTGCGTTTATCTTTGCTATTCATTAAATCGTCCACTACCGTTTCGTCTAAAATGATTTTATCCAAATCATCGTGAATGGTTTCTACATAAATACTTTCGTGAATCAATTTAGTCGTTTGCGCTCCGAATGCCATCCATAGCAATTTGCCGGTAGCTTCGGGTCCTGTCGGTTTTACTGAAGCATATACCTGTGATAACCATTTGTAATCATCTGTGTAAGGCGCAAGTACAGTGTCAGGCGATAAAGATTCCCATATTTTCGACAGGTAAATGTAGTCTTTTGCAAAAGCATCTTTCTGTTCGTTGGTTCTAATACATTCCTGCGCTGCCTGCAAGCCTTCAAATCCTTTCTGTTGTCTGTCGATTCCGGGAAAATGATTCAATGCACCTTCTATCGCTTGAGGTACCTGTTCACGTAATTCGCTTAAATTGGATATGATCGTCTTAACGGTTTCTTCGTCGAACTGCAAGGCTCGCGCCGTATCATCGAATACGCCGAAATAATCAACGATGCGACCAAATTTCTTTTGAGAATAAAGACGGTTTGTCCGGCATATAGCCTGCAACAAAGTATGGTCTTTCAGCGATTTGTCCAAATACATGGTTTGCAATATCGGCGCATCGAAACCGGTTAACAATTTTGCAGTAACTATCAGAAATTTAAGCGGAGAATCCGGCTTGTTATATTGCTCTATCAGTTTCTCCTGACTGTCTTTGTCTAATTCGTATTTTTGTTTGAAATCGAAATCGTCATTGGCAGTAGTTGAGATAATTACAGCAGAAGTTTCCGCCGGTAATAATTTATCCAAATCCATTTTATACAGATGGCATGCTTCACGGTCGGGGGTAACAATCATAGCTTTGAAACCGTGCGGCTCGACTTTTCCCCTGAAATGCACGACAATATCTTCACAAATACGTGTAATGCGTTGTGGCGATTTCAGAAATTCATTCATTTTGGCAGCCGTTTTAGTCAAGATGGCTTTCTGTTCTTCATCCAAATCATTTGCCAATTCATTGAAAGCAATGTCAATCTGCTCCTTGTCGATGTGAATATCCAGCAGTCGAGGTTCGAAATGTAGCGGAAGCGTAGCGTTATCACGAATGGAATCCTGAAAAGTATATCGGCTCATGTATCCACCCTCGTCGGTTTCTTCTCCAAATGCCCAAAAAGTGTTCCGGTCGGATTTGTTTATAGGTGTTCCTGTCAATCCGAACAGGAAAGCATTAGGCAAGGCTACCCGCATCCGTGCACCCAAATTACCCTCCTGTGTTCGATGCGCCTCATCAACCATCAATATAATGTTATCCCGCAAATTCATATTCGGATATGCTTCACGGAACTTGTGTATCATCGTAATGATGATAAAACGGGCGTCCTTCTCCAAATAATCGTGTAATTCTCTGATACTGTCTGTTGTTACTAAATTTGGGACGTCAGCGGCATTGAACGTTCCCGATATTTGTGTGTCCAAATCAATTCTGTCCACTACAATAATAACGGTAGGGCTTTTCAAGGTCTGTTCACGACGAAGTTTCTGCGCAGCAAAAAGCATCAATAGCGATTTTCCAGAACCTTGGAAATGCCAAATCAAACCTTTTTTTAATTTGTTTTCTTTCACCCGCTCCACTATCCGGTTGGCTCCTTCGTATTGCTGAAAACGACAAATAATCTTGATGCGCTGCCTTTGCTTATTGGTCGTGAAAATACTGAAATGACGGAAAATGTCCAGCAAGGTTTTCGGATGCAACAGGTTTTTGATTTGTTTCCCAATTTCGTTTAATCCGACTAATTTTGATAATTCATTGGAATCGTCGTCAATTCTCCATGGCGACCAGTACTCCAAAGGCGCACGTATGGCGCTATAATAAAATTCTTTGCCGTCGCAGGCAAAGTTCAGAATATTAGGAACAAACAGAGCGGGTACGGCATTTTCATAAATCTCGTGTATTTCGTGAGCGCCGTCTAACCAACTGACTGCCGGACGAACAGGTGTTTTTGTCTCGCCGATTACTACAGGAATACCATTGATAAACAGGATAATATCAGGTATTTTTGTTTCTCGGTTGCGTATATGCAACTGATTTACTATTTGATAGCAGTTTTTATTCAAATTATCGAAATCAATCATACGGACGGGCACATGTGAATAATTCTCGCCAAACGGCATAGTCATGTCGCCACGCATCCAGTGCGAAAATTCTTCGTTTGCGCGTACCAGGCCGATACTGTTTACCGACAACAGGATAGTTCGCAATTTGTAGATAACTTCGTCGGCGCGGTCGGGTTGCGCAGCTATTTCGGGATTAATGCGAATTAAAGCCTGTTTCAGTTCATTTTCGACCAAAATTTCCGTTTGTTCACGCATAAGCGCCGCCGCCGGAAGATACTGCCATTGCAATCCATAAGACGTATGCGGTTCCGACATATAGTTGGAATCATTCAGGTTTACTCCGCTTAATTGCCTGATGATAAAATGTTCTACGCTATTTAGTTCGTTGAATGACA
>JAITJX010000129.1 GCA_031278765.1 Tannerella sp.
TTCTTTCGTCTTCCTGTTTTTTCCCGTTTCCGTTTCAACCGTATCATCTATGTTGTAATATCTGCCGACAGACGGGTATTTCTCTTTCAGGCGACCGATGCGTTCACAGACTTTTTTTATCTTCCACTTCTACCGGGACGAGGGGAAAAGGCGCTATTTCACCTTATACCCCTCTTTCTTCAGTATTTCCGCAACTTTCTGGCGGAAGTCGCCCTGGATAATTATCTCGCCATCTTTCGCCGAACCTCCTGTGCCGCATTTCACTTTCAGGAATTTCCCCAATGCTTCCAAATCGTCGGCTTTTCCAGCGAAACCGGCAATCAAAGTTACCGTTTTGCCGCCTCTGTTTTTGGTGGATAACGAGATACGCAGTAATTGTTTCTCTTTCGGAAGCGTTTCCTGTTCTTCATATATATCATATTTATATTCGGGATGGGTGGAATATACTATGCCGAGACGGCTTTTCCAGTCGTTATTTTTCATCTGCTTAACTGTTGATTGTTATTGTATACCTTCATAATTTGGTTTCTTTTACAAATGGAGACTGCAAAGGTACAATTTTTTATCGGCAACCCTCCAAAAACAGCGCACTGAAAAAAGAATTTACCGTTTTCTAACTGAGTTTTGTGATTTTGTAATATAATCGTTAATTTTGCGAGTAAAAATTTAACATAATATAAAATATGAAAAACTTATTTTTAATTTTAGCAGCTGTTTTATCATTGGCAAATTGCAACAGCAATCTCAAAACAACGACCGCAACAAACCGTTTTATCAGCATCAGCGGTCATGATCTCGTAACCCCTGAGGGAGAAAAATTCTTCATTCGGGGCATTAACCTCGGCAACTGGCTGAATCCAGAAGGCTACATGTTTGGATTTGGCAGCGAAGCCGCTTCTTATCGTCTTATCAATGAAGTATTTTGCGAACTTGTCGGACCCGATTTTACACGAAACTTCTGGAACGCCTTCAAAAAGAATTACATCACCGAAGACGATATGAAATATATCCGTCAAACCGGCATGAATTCCGTCCGCATCCCGTTTCACTACAAACTGTTCACCGATGAAGACTATATGGGAAAAATCGCTTCGCACGACGGATTCCAGTACATCGACAGCCTTATCGAATGGTGCAGAAGGCAAAACCTGTACGTCATTCTCGATATGCACGATGCGCCAGGAGGACAAACAGGAGACAATATCGACGACAGTTTCGGATTCCCCTGGCTAATGGAAGACAAAGAAAGCCGGCAACTTTTCTGCTCGATATGGAAAGACATCGCAGCCCGTTATGCCGGAGATACGATTATTTTAGGCTATGATTTGCTCAACGAGCCGATAGCCACATATTTTATGAAAGATTATCCATACCTGAACGATTTGCTTGAGCCGCTCTACAAAGAATGTGTCAAAGAAATACGGAAAGTTGATAAAAACCATATCGTTCTGCTCGGAGGAGCACAGTGGAACAGCAATTTCCGCATCTTCAAAGATTCAAAATTCGACGACAAGATGATGTATACATGCCACCGTTACTGGTGCGACACGCTGCAAGCCAATATCCAGGATTTTGTCAATTTCCGCGACAGCGTCAACCTGCCCCTTTACATGGGAGAAACCGGCGAAAACACATTCGAATGGATCGCAGCATGGACACGACTGATGGAACGTAACAACATCGGATGGCACTACTGGCCTTACAAGAAAATGATTTCCGACAGATGTATGACCACGATTCCCCAACCTGAAAACTGGGAACTCATAACAGCATATACAAGAGCCGACAGAACCACCTTCGCCAAAATTCGACACGCAAGGCCGCATCAGGCGACAATCAGAAAAGCCATGAATGAACTCCTTGAAAACATAAAATTTGCCAACACCGTCAAAAATGAAGGATACATAAAAGCGATGGGCATGAAACCATAAAAACACAGATTCTTTTCCCCCTCTCTTCCCCTGCCACAGATGGACATCCGCCTGCGGTCAATCGTCTTCGAGCACATCCGTTTCCGCGACGGGAGCATACGCTTTCTCGACGCTGTCGAAAGAATAATCCTCGACTTTCCGGAAAAAATCTTTCACAAACGACGTTCGCTTTTCGTTAAAAGAGACGCCTTTCTCACGGGTAGTGGTATAGAGCGTACGAATATAGTCAAGATGAAGCTCATCATACAGAACTTGCTTCAGCGCAGGGATCTGATCAATATCGACGTCATAGAAAAAACTCAGTTTATCCATGCCGAGGTATTTCACATCCTCCTGTGAAAGATGCAATCGCTCCATGAGCAGGTTTCCTTCCGGCATCCGATGGCTGAGCAGAGGAAGGAACGTAAGGACAAGCAGGTTGTTGCCTTCGATCGTAAAGGCAAAATAGCCCACGGTACGCGCATCGCTGTCTGCGGGTATAACCAGAGCAATGTACATTCTTCCGTCAGCTCCCCGTACGACACGCTGCGAAAACATCAGCGAAAGAATCATTATCTGGTTGCGAACAGCAGGATGAAGCGTATCGACGCGATCCTTGAGGCGGTGAATGGCGTGCGACTGGATATAAATGTTCAATACATGGTCATGTTTAATACCCGGAAAGAGTTTACTCATTTCAATACAGGCGCCAGAACCGGGAACCTCGCCTGTCGGGCCCACCATGATGCGGAAAGCAACGCGCTCCTTGTTGCAGTAGTGGAAACGCAGGCGCTCACAGTCGTGCGTGGTGATGTGCAGGGTTTGCCGGATCGACAGCCTTTTGTTCGATGTCTCCGGCGAAGGAAGCGCTAACCCGTAGATGCGGAAATTCGGCTGCGAGAGGCACATTAGCGCAACCTGGATCGTGCTTGTTATCAATTTCTGGCTCCCGGAAAACGTTTCCTTCGCCGTGAAGGCGTCGGAAAGGCGTTTGGCCACTTCCAGTTGCGGCGGCTGAAGGATATTCGTGTACGCTTCCACAGAGAATGACAGCAGCAGCGCCTGTCCGACGGTCGCCATGTCCATCCATGTCACTCCGATTTCTTCATTGAAATAAGTCTTCTTCAGCGACATTGTCACATGATCCTGTATATATTGTATAAATGGCCTCGGCACTTTATGTCCCGGCTCTGCCGCAACATGAGGCGGCGAGACGGCGATGCGGAATATTTCCTGCTTCTGACGTTTGGTAAAAACGTCAAACAGCGATTCGTCTTCGCCCATAGCCCGGAAGATCTGCCGCGTCGTGGCATAGCACATATCCAGATATCTTTTGGTTTGTTTAAATTTGACGCCGGTATGTGCCGGCTGCTGTATTTTCCGTTTTTTCCTGTTCTTTGCCATGATTTCATTCATTTATTTAATTCAGCGCAAAGATACATAAAAGTTTTCACATATACACAGGCAGATACCCCCCCCTGTTCCGCATCGCATGTTTTCCTTACGGATATCCGTAAAGTTCTTACGTATGTCCGTAAGGTTCTTACGTATGTCCGTAAGGTTCTTACGTATGTCCGTAAGGTTC
>JAITJX010000142.1 GCA_031278765.1 Tannerella sp.
TGGTTGGTGATAAATTCAAATAACCTTCGGTTTTCGGCATCCCAATATGCAATTCGCCGGCTTCGGTGTTTTAATGCCTTGTTTTTGCCGTAATGTAAAATTATTTCTTCGTCTTTCAATACGGCGCTATCCGCCGCATCGGAGATGTCAAATGCTTTGCCTGCACATTATCTTTTATGCGGGTAACGTAAAATACGCCTTCCGTTCTAAACCGTTCATATTTTCCTTTGCCTTCTTTGGGCAGGCGACCGCAACCCTTGAGGATGTTCTTAAAGAGCGTAATGTGGTGGTAGCGTCCATCGCGAAAAGCCCTTTTACGTCTATTTTTTTCAACCGGCTGTCCGATAAATTTTCCGGGTATTGAATCCTTCGGCATCTGTGAAGATCCTGACGCCTTCCTTTTGCGCCACGATGAAACGTTGCCGCCTGCCGTCCGACACTTCCGGTTCGTTTTTCGGCCTCCCACGTTCATTTTTGGAATCTCCCGGCTGACCTGGAAACGCCCCCGAACCGTCGTGGGAAGTCCCGTTTTTACTGTGATATTTACCGATTATTATATAAAGAGAGGCTGTAAATCAATTTATTAATGCATTAAAAAAGAGAACGTATGAAAAAAGACTGGTTAGCAAAAAGTCACGAGAGCCTTTACGAGCAAGGCTCACAAACGACTAATTATTTAACGAGCACAGTACTTGCATGCATCGGAATCACAGGACTAATCCTTACGTGGTACAATAACGAGTTCATCACGCGGTGGACCCGCTTTAGTACCGCGTTTCAGAACTGGCAAAACCAGACCGAACGGACGATAGCCAAAACGACGATTCTGATGGATGCCGAAACGGATTTCCGGAAAGTGTACCGGCAACTCTACAAAAGTAATCCGCTTGTCACGAACGACGATCTCGTGAGCGCAGGCTTCCCAAAGCGTCATACGGGAGGAGGATAACCGGCGCCGATACCGACGACGATGATCATGGTTACCGTATCTGTGTCAGGTCAGGGAAGCCTGGGTTTTCAATACCGCGATCGAAACTCCCCGAGAACGGCCAAGCCCGACGGCGTGCACGGCGCGGAACTTACCTACGCCATCCTCGACCATCCGCCCGTCGACTGGTCGGAGTTGCTACACAGCGTATTCGACACGCATACGCCGATGAACCTCGACTTTCCGGGCGAAATGCGTGGAAAGACGCTCTATTTCGCTATGCGCTGGGAAAATACGCGCGGCGAAAAAGGACATTGGAACGCTATTGACAGCGTCATAATCCCTTAACCACTCCGCAAGGAGCGAAACAGGAGAGACAGGGTGGAGGACGAGGGAAGACGTCCTCCCCAACCTCTCCCCATCACAACCTGTAAAAAAAGTACGTTTGATAGGGGTTAGTTGATAATTTAGCGGCGTCTTATTGAACGATGTGGAGCGGAAACAGGGAAGGTATTCGAAACGAAGTATGGCGTTAAGTTCAAAAAATAGAAAAAAAATTTCTATTTTTGCAAAAATTTTATCTATATGGGACATTTACCTTCTTTGATAACGGATTTGGCGCTGATTCTCATTACAGCTGCTTTTGTTACGATTGTTTTCAAAAAAATAAAACAGCCTCTTGTATTGGGTTATGTGATAGCTGGTTTTCTTGTCGGTCCTTTTTCTACGGTATTTCCGTCGATTGCCGACGCCGAGAATGTTGAGACGCTGGCCGAAATCGGCGTTATCTTTTTGCTATTCAGTTTGGGACTTGAATTTAGTTTCAAAAAGCTCATGCGTGTCGGCGGCTATGCCTCCATAACGGCAATTATTGAGATTGTTTTTATATCCGTTGCCGGTTTTATAACTGGCAAACTGCTTGGGTGGCCAACAATGGACTGTCTTTTTCTCGGCGGGATGTTGGCAAGTTCATCAACCACGATCATTTTGCGCGCATTCGACGAGTTGGGTGTCAAATCCAAACCCTATGCACGCATTGTGTTCGGGATACTTGTTGTCGAAGATATTGTCGTTATTTTGTTAATGGTCTTATTGTCCACCATAGCCGTAACGAAATCTGTTGAAGGTGGCGAAATGCTCTTAACGATTCTGAAATTATCATTTTTCCTCGTATTGTGGTTTGTATCGGGTATTTTTATTATTCCGACCTTACTGAAAAAAGTAAAAACGCTGTTGACGGACGAAGTATATTTGATATTGTCTACAGGGCTATGCCTCGGTATGGTATTTATTGCTACAAAAGCCGGTTTTTCGGCAGAGCTTGGAGCTTTCATTATGGGTTCGATACTTGCCGAAACCACGTCGGCAGAGAAAATCGAACATATCTTTGAGCCTGTGAAAAACCTTTTTGGCGCAGTGTTTTTCGTATCTGTCGGTATGATGATAAATCCTGCGACATTGTTGCAATACGGTTGGATTGTACTTGCTGTTACGGGTCTTACAATCGTTGGTAAATATGTTAGTACGACGGCAGGCGCAATCATTTCTGGCCAACCTCTCAGGCAATCGGTACAGGCGGGTATGAGTATGGCGCAGATTGGCGAGTTCGCTTTTATAGTAGCAACACTCGGTATGTCGCTCGGCGTCATAAGCGATTTTCTGTTTCCCGTTGCTGTTGCGGCTTCTGCGATTACTACATTCACAACACCTTATATGATAAAATATTCGGGAAATTTCTATACTTTCATCGAAAGAGTAATGCCTGAAAATCTACTGTTACGCATAGAAAAATATAGCGCAACGATGCGAACCATGCAAGCCGAAAGCGAATGGAAGAAATTGGTAAAGCAATATATTACAAATGTTTTCATTAACGGTTTTATTGTTTTGGCATTTATAATATTAGGAACAAAAGTTCTTTTCCCCATATTGATAAAAATTATCCCGACAGATTTTTGGTCTGCCTTGTCTACGATAGTCATTGTGCTTGTCGTATCTTCTCCTTTCCTGTGGGCGCTGATGTTTAAAAAGCCCGATTATATAACGACCAATGAATTGTGGAGTAATAAGGAGTACAATCACGGCCCTCTATTTATGATGGAAATATTGCGTGTATTGACAGGCATTGTTCTGATCGGGTATCTTTTGGATATGGAATTTTCGACATTTGTTTCGTTTCTTGTCGTTATTCCGATTGTTATAATGGCCATTTTTCTATTTTCCAAAAACATACAGAACGTATACCGTAATATCGAAAATCGTTTTATGGTCAATCTCAACAGCCGTGAAATGGCCGAAAAGGAGAAGTTTTCGCCCCTTCAAGTGCACGCGCAGTCGTCGGAACTTTCTACATGGGACGCATATCTTACCGACTTACAGGTTCCTCCTAATGCGGAATATACGGGTAAGACATTTCAGGAATTGTCCTGGCGTGAGAAATATGGGATCAATGTCGTTTATATCAAGCGTGGAGACAAGATTATTTATTCACCGGGTCCTAAAAGTCGGGTTCTTCCACTCGATCATCTCGGCGTTTTTACATCCGAGACTCAACTTGAAGCATTTAAACCTGTTTTAGATAAAGAATATAAAATAGACCATCCGTATATTAATGAAGACGATATCATAGTTGAAAGGATTGTCGTTGATGCACACAATTATCTTAACGGCATTGCCATCAGGGATTCCGGCATACGTGAACGCACGCAGGCAATAGTAGTGGGAATCGAGCGCGGGGGTGAAAAAATCCTTTCCCCGTCAAGTACAACCGTTTTCAGGGAACACGACATCGTCTGGCTCGTAGGCGAAAAGAAGAAATTAAAAATGTTGAAAAACTGATTTTTATTCGTTTCTCGAAAATTCCATCAAATAGGCTTTGATGAAAGCGTCTATTTTACCGTCCATTACGCCGTTCACATCGGAGGTTTGGTAATTGGTGCGGTGGTCTTTCACGCGACGGTCGTCGAACACGTAACTGCGTATCTGCGATCCCCATTCGATTTTCATTTTTCCGGCTTCCACTTTGGCTTTTTCTGCCAGCCGATGTTGCATCTCTTTGTCATACAAAATAGAGCGCAGCAGTCGCATGGCATTTTCGCGGTTTTTTGGCTGGTCGCGCGTTTCGGTGTTTTCAATCATGATTTCTTCTTCTTCGCCTGTGTAAGGGTCTTTGTATTGATATCGCAAACGTACGCCGGATTCCACTTTATTGACGTTCTGTCCGCCTGCTCCACTCGAACGGAATGTGTCCCATGAAATATTAGCCGGATGGATGTTTACTTCAATCGTATCATCGACAAGCGGTGTAACAAATACGGAAGCAAACGAAGTCATGCGTTTTCCCTGCGCATTGTATGGCGATACGCGGACCAGACGGTGTACGCCGTTTTCGCCTTTCAAATATCCGTAGGCATAATCGCCTTCGATATTCATCGTTACGGTTTTGATTCCTGCCTCATCTCCATCCTGCAAATTGCTGACAGTTATTTTGTTTCCGTTTGATTCACCCCAGCGCATATACATACGCATCAACATCGAAGCCCAATCCTGACTTTCCGTACCTCCTGCTCCGGAGTTTATTTTTAGCACGCAACTCATCTGGTCGGCTTCTTCGCGAAGCATGTTGCGAGATTCCAGGTTTTCAATCAGTCTCTTTGTTTTTGTGTATGCCTCGTCAACTTCTTCTTCGCTTATAACGCCTTCTTTGGCATATTCATAGGCGAGATTTAATTCTTCGGCAGCGTCATGAATTTCTTTATACAGGTCAATCCATTTTTTCAGTCCCTTGATGGCCTGCATCTCTACTTCCGCACGCCTGGCATCTTCCCAGAACAAAGGGTCGTGGGTACGCAGTTCTTCTTCTTCTAATTGAACGGTCTTGGCGTCGATGTCAAAGATACCTCCTCAACGCCTGCTCGCGTTCCAACATGTCTTTAAGTTGGTCTGTCGTTATCATATTTTTTTCTGTTTTATTGTTGATTAGTTGTTGCTGTTCATAAAATTCCGAGATTTTGCAAGCGCTTCTTCAATGTTGCTGCAAATATTCTCTTCGCCGATTTTTTCGTCCATCTTACTTTTCATAAGTACGCTGCGGACTTTTTCGTTTACTCCCGACAAAATGACCTGAATGTTTTCTTTTTTCGACAACCGGCAAAGACTTTCGAGGTTATGCAGGCCGGTAGAATCCATAAAAGGCACTTTACGCATGCGAATAATTCTGACTTTCGGCTTTTTACCAAGCGATTTCATGGATTCGTCGAACTTATTCGCTATTCCGAAAAAGAAAGGACCATCTATTTCATAAACTTCAACTCCTTTGGGTAGATCAAGAATTTCCCGTTCGTGATATACTTCTCCTTCGTGGGTCAAATCGAGTTTGTCGGTCGTAACGGATACCTTTGTCGTTTCCATAATGCGTCTCATGAACAGGAACATGGCGAGCAATAACCCAATTTCTATTGCGATCGTCAAGTCGAGAATGACGGTCAGAAAGAATGTTGTCAGCAAGACAATAACGTCACTTTTGGGGTTTTTCAGCAAGGAACGGAATGTGCGCCACTCGCTCATATTGCAGGAAACGATTACTAAAACGCCGGCAAGACAGGCCATTGGAATATGTTGCGTCAGAGGTCCCAAAAACAGCAGAATGAACAGCAGTACAAGCGCATGAACAATACCTGCTATCGGCGTCTGACCGCCGTTATTAATGTTCGTCATCGTACGGGCAATAGCGCCTGTAACCGGAATACCGCCAAAAAACGGTATAACGATATTTGCAGCCCCCTGTGCCATGAGTTCCGTATTGGAATCATGCTTTTCGCCGGTCACGCCATCGGCGACGGTAGCTGAGAGGAGCGATTCGATGGCGCCAAGCATTGCTATCGTAAATGCAGATGGCAGAAGCAGATTTATTGTCTCCATGTTGATGGAAATCGTTTCAGGCCTGGGCAGTGTTGTTTCGATTTCAAACCGGTCGCCGATAGTTTCTATTCCCGTTATGCCGAAATAATGTTTCATGACATAAACTGCGACTGTCATAACAATGATTGCCATCAGTGAACCGGGTATTTTTTTGATTACTTTCGGCGTAAAGATTATGATTAATATGCTTGAAATGCCGATGAAAAGCGTCATCCAGGAGATGCTGCCGATATTTTGAGCGTAAACAATCCATTTTGAAATAAAATCTCCGGGCATTTTATCGATGGACGACAGGCCGAAGAGATCTTTCATTTGTGTTGTGAAAATGGTAAGCGCAATACCGCTTGTGAAGCCTACAACGATAGGGTAGGGGATGAATTTAATCACAGTCCCAAGCCGCAGCAGTCCCATAACGATCAGCAATATGCCTGCCAAAAATGTGGCGATAATCAACCCTTCGAGGCCGAAATTTTGTATCACTCCGTAAACAATGACGATGAAAGCGCCCGTAGGCCCGCCTATCTGTACGGAACTGCCGCCCAGAAACGACACTATGAAACCGCCGATGATTGCAGTAATCAGACCTTTTTCCGGACTTACGCCAGAGGCTATGCCGAACGCAATAGCCAGCGGCAAGGCTACGATGCCGACAATTATTCCTGACATCAAATCTTTCGAGAATTTCTCTCCCGAATATGATTTCAGAGACTTAAACAACCTTGGTTTGAAACCCAAAACAACTTTCATTTCTTCTTCCTGTTAATATACGGGCGCAAAATTAAACGAAAATTACGGGATTTCAAAGCGCTGTACGCCTCTCGCCCAAAGGCGATACTATTTCTTAAAAGGATCTCCATTTTTATCACTGCTGATTAGCCACCGGAAAGCATTAACGAATAAGAGCTTTTGCGTTGCGTCAGTAAACTCGTCGTCGCCGTGTCCCATATTGAGGTAAATCATCCGGTATTTTTTGTTCGTCCATACGACCGGAAAATCGCCGAAACTGATTACATCTTTTATTCCCAGAGGATAATTGTCGGAAGAAATGGAAAGCAGGATTTCAACATTTTTATTCTTCCTCGGAGAAGGATTCCATTGATACCACTCGCTTTCGGGAGCGATGAAACTTTCGGGCAAGTTTTTCGTAACCGGGTGTGCAGGATCATCTGCGACGAGTTTTACCGGTTGAGGAGGCCATGTGTTACAGTAGAAAACGCCGCCGCCCAAAAAATCGACAAACCATGGCCAGCGCGTATTTTTATCGTTGTATGCCGCTGCATGGAATCCCATCCATCCGCCGCCGTTTTCCATGTATTGTTGGAAAGCTTTGCGCTGCTCTTCGCCGGAAGGAGCATTGTTGAGCATTACAATTACGCTGTATTCTTCCAGTTTTTCGCAGCTATAGCCTGACAAAGTTGTTGTAACGTCCAGTTTATATCCGTTGCCGTAATTCAGTTTGCGGAAAAATTCAACGCCTTGTCTGGCAAAAACCTGGTGCGCTTCTTCAACATGTTCGCTGTAATAAATCAATGCTTTGAAGCGCGGGGCTTTTGCATAACTGGCCGGATAGCGGTTTTCGGCCTCTTTTTCGCCCGACGACGCCCATTCGATGGCATTGGCGAACATGGTTTTAAATTCTTTCGAATCAAACAGCTTTTTGCTGTGCCCCGCTAAAAAGTAAACATTCCGGGCTGCTTTGTACGGATTGGTCCAGATGGCCGGATGGTCGCCCATTTTTATATCCGAGGGCGGTTGATAGGTTGATTCATCCACGTTGGCCAGTACATGCACATTGGGACGCGGATTTCTGTCGAAGGTATACCATTCGTCATCCGGAAGCGTAAACGATTTTCCAACGCCTTTCATGACCGGATGTTCCGCATCCTCCGTTCGCAAAGTTGCATCGGCTTTTGCAGCAATGTAGGATTGGAACCGTATTCCGCCCATAAAATCGGAAAACCAGCGCCACAGCGGGAAACCGTCGAACTCGCCTAACAGTGTCGCATGATGAAAACCGATCCATCCGCCCCGTCCTTCGTCAATGTATTTGATAAACGCTTTTTCGGCTTCTTTCGTCCACGCGTATGGCGGATAATCCAGTTGAATGATCAGCTTAAAGCGGGAAAGATATTCTTCCGTAACGGGGTTCGTATTGTTGATTTCCGTCCATTCGAAATTCATTTCTTTCGATTTTTCTTCCAACCATTTCAGGGCGGCGTCCGTAAATCCGCCATGCTGTCCTCCCCGTTCCGTCAGGACGAGCGTTTTATAAGCCGGAGCCGATTCAAGCGTAACAGTACATAGGGTTAATAGCAACCCCGCAAGTAAATTTTGTATTTTCTTCATAACTTTCTTTATTTTAAATATGTATTTGTTTGCTCTCTTCAACCAGCGTTGCAAGAAGCCATCTTGCAGCGTTGGCAGAAGACCTTGTGCTGTATTGGGTTATTCCGGAGGGAGGATTCAGTCTGCACGGCTCATGACGAGTTTGCCGTGTTTGATGCCTTTGATGGTGATCAGGCGGTCGGAAAGTTTGGTCAGATGATGTGCCGCGCCTTTGACGGTCGTGATATGAAGGCAAAAATCATCGTCAAGGTAATATTGTGTGGAAGAGAGTATCAGATCGTGGAAATTTTGCTGTATTTCCGTGATTTTCGTTATAATATCGCGCTTTGACTGATTGTACATCAGTACAACGGTGCCTGCTACGAGGTGTCCGCACATCCATTTTTTCTCGGCAATATTTTTCTCTACAAAGAAACGGATTGCCTGTGACCTGTTGGCAAAGCTGTTGTCTTTGACAAAGCCATCCAGGTGGTCGAGAATTTCTTCATCCAGTGATACTCCAAAACGTTTTATCGACATAAAATTTAATATTAAAAAACGAAAGCGACCCGCCGGTAATATATTTAGAGACAGGCCGCTTTCCATCAAACACTATGAAAGCGAAAAAAATCATTCTTCCATCAAAATTTCAAGTATCTGACAGGCTGCATTTGAAACCGAAGTGCCCGGTCCGTAGATGGCCACAACTCCTGCCTTGTAGAGGAAATCATAGTCCTGTGCAGGAATCACGCCTCCGGCTATTACCAGAATATCCGGACGGCCAAGTTTCTTCAATTCATTGATCACCTGTGGTACGAGGGTTTTATGTCCGGCGGCAAGGGATGATACGCCCAGCACATGAACATCGTTTTCAACTGCCTGCCGCGCGGCTTCTTCCGGCGTCTGGAACAAGGGTCCCATATCTACGTCAAATCCGCAGTCGGCATATCCTGTTGCTACTACTTTGGCGCCTCTGTCGTGCCCGTCCTGTCCCATTTTTGCTATCATGATGCGGGGCTGGCGTCCTTCTTTTCGGGCAAATTTCTCGGCGAGTGCGCAGGCCATTTTAAATTTCCCGTCATTTTTTGTTTCTGATGAATACACTCCTGAAATTGTTCTGATGATTGCTTTGTAACGGCCTGCAACTTCTTCGCAGGCATCTGAAATTTCACCCAGGGAGGCTCTTAGACCTGCCGCTTTCACGGCCAGGTCGAGCAGGTTTCCTTTTTTTGTTTTTGCACATTCCGTTATGTTTGCCAGTGCATTTTGCACGGCTGTTTCGTCGCGTTCAGTGCGGAGTTCTTTCAACCGTTCGATTTGTTGCTCTCTGACGGCTGTATTGTCTATTTCGAGAATGTCAATCGGATCTTCCCTGTCAAGGCGGTATTTATTTACGCCGACAATCGTTTGAACTCCCGAATCGATACGTGCCTGCGTGCGTGCAGCTGCTTCTTCGATACGCATTTTGGGCAGGCCGGTTTCAATGGCTTTTGCCATGCCGCCCATGCTTTCAATTTCCTGTATCAGCGCCCAGCCTTTATGGACGAGTTCGTTTGTCAAATTCTCAACATAATACGAACCTGCCCAGGGGTCTATTTCGCGGCATATCTGCGTTTCTTCCTGAATATAAATCTGTGTATTGCGTGCAATGCGTGCGGAAAAGTCGGTAGGAAGCGCGATTGCCTCGTCGAGGGCGTTCGTATGAAGCGATTGTGTATGTCCAAGAGTTGCCCCCATCGCTTCGATACAGGTTCTGCCTACATTGTTGAACGGGTCCTGTTCCGTAAGCGACCATCCCGATGTTTGGCAGTGGGTACGCAAGGCCATTGATTTCGGGTTTTTTGCTCCGAAGCTTTTTACAATTTTAGCCCAGAGCATGCGTGCTGCACGCATTTTTGCTATTTCCATGAAATGGTTCATCCCGATAGCCCAGAAGAACGACAGGCGCGGCGCGAAAGCGTCAATATCAATTCCCGCATTGATGCCTGCACGGAGGTATTCCATACCGTCGGCAAGCGTGTATGCCATTTCTATGTCTGCCGTTGCGCCGGCTTCCTGCATGTGATAGCCGGAAATGGAAATGGAATTGAACTTGGGCATTTTTTGAGATGTATATTCGAAAATGTCTGCAATGATGTGCATTGAAAATTCCGGTGGATAGATATAGGTGTTGCGTACCATAAATTCTTTCAGGATGTCGTTCTGAATGGTTCCCGACATTTCTTCGAGTTTGGCGCCCTGTTCAAGTCCGGCATTTATGTAGAACGCAAGTACGGGAAGAACGGCGCCGTTCATCGTCATGGAAACCGACATTTTGCTCAAAGGAATGCCTTCGAACAGTACTTTCATGTCTTGCAGCGAACAAATGGAGACGCCGGCTTTACCTACATCGCCCACTACGCGCGCATTGTCGGCATTGTAACCGCGATGTGTCGGCAAGTCGAATGCCACCGAAAGACCTTTTTGCCCCGAAGCGAGATTGCGGCGATAAAAGGCGTTTGATTCTTCGGCTGTCGAAAAGCCTGCATATTGTCTGACAGTCCAGGGACGCATTGCATACATGCCGCTGTACGGTCCTCTCAGGAACGGGGGGATGCCTGCCGCATAATGCAGGTGTTCCATTCCTTCAAGGTCTTCTTTTGTATATACAGGTTTGACTTGTATCTGTTCCGGAGTGTTCCATTCGGCTTCAAGGCCGTTTGATTTTATCCAGTCGGAAGCGTTTATCGCCGTGAAACCGGATTTTGTAATATTTATGTTTTTGAAATTAGGTGTCATCTTGGATAAGAGTTAAATATTAAATATTTGATTAAACATCCGTAATGTTTCCAGCACGTTGCTTTTCACGTTGATAAAGTATTCTATTCCGATGGCTTTAAGAGCATCTGCGCAAGCGGGCGCACCTGCCACGACAAAGACTTCTTTTCCTCCGGTCAATTTATACGCTTCCGGTGCAAATGTTGCATATTCTTCATCACTCGAACAGAGTACTATTATATCTGCTTCTTTTTCACGTGCTGCCTTTATGCCTGCATCGACAGTGTCAAATCCCAAATTGTCAATAATCTCGTATCCTGCACAGGCAAAGAAATTTGACGAGAATTGTGAACGTGCCAGTCTCATGGCAAGATTACCGATAGTTAGCATAAATACTTTCGGGCGTTTACCGCTTTTTTCGGTAGCTATGCGAAGTGTCTCAAATTCGGCAGCTCCACGCGAGAAATCAAGTTTGGTAATGGTTTCTTTGCCGTCGGAGCCGCAATTACAGTCGCATGTTTCTTCTTCGATTTTGTCTTTTGCCGTTTCTGTGAAATTAGGGAATTGATTTGTTCCCAGAAGTATCAAACGACGGGTAGCCAGCTGTTTTTTTCGTTCCATATTTGACTTGTTAACGGCAGTCTGTATCTCTCCTGCATCGGCTGCTTTTGCAAATCCGCCTCTGTCTTCGATTTCAAGGAAAATCTTCCAGGCTGTTTTTGCTATTGAATCCGTCAAAGTTTCAATATAATACGAGCCTGCCGAAGGGTCGACTACCTTATCTATATGACATTCTTCTTTTAAGAGCAGCTGTTGGTTGCGGGCGATGCGTTCCGAGAAGTCGTCCGGCTTCTTGAATGTATTGTCAAAAGGGAGCACCGTAATGGAGTCTACTCCTGCAATCGCAGCCGACATTGCTTCCGTCTGTGTTCGGAGCATGTTCACGTATGCATCGTAGGTGGTCATGTTCCATTCCGACGTGCGTGCATGAAGTTTTATCTTACATGCGCATTTACATTCCGGATGGTAAGCATTTACTATTTCCGCCCATAACCAGCGTGCTGCACGGAATTTGGCTATCTCCATGAAATAGTTGGAAGATATTCCGAAATTGAATTTTATTTTTTCAGCTGCTTTGTCTGCCGCCCAACCTGTTTCCGTGAGTTTTGATAATATGTCGTTTCCATTGGCGAGTGCATAACCGAGTTCTTGCGTAATATATGCTCCGGCATCATTCAGATAGCAGGCGTCAATGGCTATAACTCTGTATTTTGGCAATGCTTCCGACGCTTTGATAACTTCAATTGTTTCTTTTACCCAATCGCCTGAAATTTCGCCTCTTAACAAGGTTTTTTTGAACGGATTGTACGAAACGGAACCTTTACACTTTTCCACCTCAACGCCTTTTTCCTTAAAGGTTTCCGTTAAAATTTCGATTAATTCAAGAGCCTTGTGGTTACATGTTTTGAAATTCAATTCGGTTTTAATGGGACATATCTCTTCCAATAAAATATTTATGTTTTCTTTTGTTACAAAATCTCCCTCAAAATGAAAGCCGAGCGATGTAACGCCGCTTTCGGCCAGCAGTTTTTTTGCTTTTTTGTTTGCCGCTTTAAAGTCGCTTACGTCAATATCCTGACGTATAAGCCAATTATTACAAATTTTCGTTCCTCTGACGTAGGGAAATTCTCCGGGCAGAGATTTTGCAATTTCCAAATTTTCAATATCTTCGGCTGTATAGAAAGGATTCACATCGAAGCCTTCACCGGTTTTCCAAATCATTTTTTTCTCGTATGGAGTATCCTTCAAATCAACTTTTATTTTATCGACCCATTTTTGAGCCGAAACGAAAGGAAACTCCGAGAAAAACTTTTCACTTGTTTCTGTCATACATATTTTATTTTGTTTATAAATTATTTTGTTTTCAACTCTAATTCTTGACTTTACAGGTCCAGGCTTGTTTGTGTTTTGTGCTTTGACGTAGTTTGTTCATATAGGAATACGCCGATTTTTCGGTAACAAATCCTTGTGCATAAACGCGCACATGTCCGTCCACTGTTATTATACCTGCGGTTCTTGCTTCCTGGCCTTTCAAACTTTTAATGAATGTGTTTGCCTGCGTTTTGGTAGCGAAACTGCCGATAATTACATAAAAATTCACTTTTGGCGTATTCACGCTTGAACTCGAATTTGTTTTTGCCGGAGAGGAAGTTGGAGTATTTGATCCTGAAACAGTTGCAGGGGTTGCTTTGAAAGTTTCGATTTTTGCAATATTATTCTCCGAAATGTCTTTATCCTTTGATTCCTGCTCTATATCCGCAATTTCCTGATGTTTGATGCTTGACACTTGCTCCTCGGCTTTCGCGAACGATTCATTAACAATGTCTTCTGCCGTTTTCTTGGGCATTATTTCCTGTGGGACAAAACTTGCCTTGTAAGATTCTTTATCAACATCTTTTACCGGAGTTGAAATCAGCAGAAATAGCAGTATTGCTGCGGCAACCGCTACGACAATCCGGACAAACGCCTTGGTTACAGGTATTTTATAAAGGATATTTTTGTTTTCGGACTTTTTATTATGCTCTCCTTTGACAGGTTGGATGGTGATAGCAGGCTTTACTGACACGGTAGCGGCTGTTGATGATTGTTTACGATTTTGCAGAGGCAGGAAATGAAAGACAGGCAAACCGAATGACGATGAAGCAAATAACACGTCACTGTTTTTTCCCTGTACGAAAACAAGCCTTTCTTCATCCTTGACAAAGAGACCTACGGAACCAAATGACAGTTCGCCTTCATTTTCAAGCGTATCTTTCAATAATGTAACATTGTTTCTGACAGTTTGCTGCGCCTTGCTAAAGTCCGTTCCGCATTTTTTCATATATGCTTCTATCAAAAGCCCGTCATTATGATCAAGGGTTTGATTATATACAACTTCTTTTCGCGGAGGAAAAAAAATGTTTGTCTCGGCATCGTGTGACGCCGAAACCGACTGGAGAACAAAGCCTCCGAAATCCGGTATTATTACGCAATCATGCAATAATAACAATCGTTCAATATGTTCAATTAGACTATTCATAGACTCAAAAACTTGCGTTTTGGACACATTTCGGTTGCAAAAGTATACATTAATTTTAAAGTTACAAAAAAAGCGGCAAAGAAAAAGTTTGAAAGTGTTGTATTTATTGTAAAATAAAACCGGTTATTATGGATTAATCATTGTCGGTTCGATTACGTTAACCGACCGCTATTCGACTGATTACTTTATGCTATTGCGTGAGAATTAAGATCGTACACGACAAGAATCCAGCCTGATAGCCGAAATAATGTATGGATTACTGTGAATTAGGATCGGATAAAAAATAAAATACATCTAAAAATTAATAATTTTTCTATTCAAAAAAATATTCTTATCTTTGCCGTCGCTTTCGCGGAAGTAGCTCAGTTGGTAGAGCATAACCTTGCCAAGGTTAGGGTCGCGGGTTCGAGTCCCGTCTTCCGCTCAGAGAAGTTTTTTTTTTAGATTTGAAAATTCAAAGATTAATTTTCATTATTTAAATTATCAAATCTTCAGATCATATAGTGAAGCGCTCGAATGGTGGAATCGGTAGACACGAGGGACTTAAAATCCCTTAGCCATTGTGCTGTGGGGGTTCAAGTCCCCCTTCGAGTACGTCCATAAATGCTAATAATCTGTTTTTTCAGAATATTAGCGTTTTTTTGTTTGCTAAAAATCCCATCGTATTGCTACCGTCGGGATAGCAAAAAATCCTTCAATGGAAGCAAAATTGTTTCCCAACTCCACTTCCGAACCGATACTCAAATTAAAGTTTTCGTCCACGCCTCTCATTTTGTTGAAATGCAACCATATTTGCGGCTCGGAAAGGAAAATGTAGTCTCCGAAACCGGTCTTTTCTCTCCAAAAATCCGCAAAACCCGTAAAAGTAAACATGTTATTCTTTGCAAAATTCACATACCATGTGCCCGTAAGCTGGAAATTATGCGGTTCATCCGATAGTTGAATGTACTTGTACATGGCGCTCAACGAATATCCCGCATTGAAATCAGCAGTATTGTACGTATAAGTTGCTCCGAACAAATAAGCATTGTTGAAACTTACCGCACCATAACTGTTTTCAGCGGGCAACTCGAAAGAGGTCAGACCGCCATTGTATTCCGCGTGCGCCGAAACGGCTCCTTCCCAGAATTTCAATTCACGGGCGATTTCCCAATAACCGGCCACAAGACCCCTTGAAGCATAATCCATGTCGATAAAGAAAAACGTGTTGCCCCATTTGTCGAGTTTAAACATTTCGACGGTTGAAGTTAAAACCGGACGGTCGACATATTCGTCATACATAGAACTACCGAAATCGTAATGTAATTGAATGTTTTGCGCATCAACAGCCCCAACCAAAGCCGTAAAGGCTAATACTGACAGTACTTTCTTAAAATTCATAATTTAATTTGTTTACAGTTAATAAAAACGAGATTATTTTCGTTCCCCGCAATGACGGTTATGCGAAATCGGGCGCATAGGTACGAAAAAAATGTAATAAAAACAAAAAACACTTAAAGAATTTTTCAACAGGTTGCAATTCAAATTGTCGCGACGAAGTAAGTTTCTTTGTGTACACAATAAAATTGGTAGCATCACACACAGTATTTACGAAGTGTACAGTGAGTACATGGAAAAACAGTTAATTGCTTATTATCAAAACAATAAAAAAACAAATATACAATGTACAATACCGGACAGTTGGCTGTGGCATTATCGGTTCGGATGCAATAGAATCCGCTCAATTTTGTAATCCCCTCAAATAGCAGTATCTTCGCAGCCTGAAACAAACGAATAAAAATGTGAATCTCGTTATAGAACAAGGAAATACGAAACTAAAAGCGGCTGTTTTTAAAAACGGCCGGATTATTTCGTCCGTTTTCGGAAATTCGAGAAACTATTCAATCATTAATCAGATTATTGAGAATAAAGCTATTACAAAGACAATCGTATCTTCGGTAGTTGATGTTGAAAACGATTTTATCAACGATTTGAAATCGAAAGTTTCACCTGTAATTTTTCTCAATGAGAACACTCCTGTTCCCATAACGGTTGAATATAAAACACCGGCAACACTGGGGAAAGACCGTTTGGCGGCAGCCACAGGTGCAAATTATCTCAAACCTGGCAAAAACATCCTTGTCATTGACGCCGGAACGGCAATAACATACGAATTTATTGATTCTGAAGGAGTTTTTGCAGGTGGAAACATTTCTCCCGGCTTAACGACAAGATTCCAGGCACTCAATCGTTTTACCGAAAAATTGCCGCTGGTAAGCGAAACGGAATACGTTCCCTTCACAGGTTATAACACAGAAACGGCAATAATCGCCGGCGTCGTGAACGGAATAATTTTTGAAATGGACGGTTACATTGATGCGTTGAAAGCCCGATACAAAGATTTTTTTGTTTTTTTAACAGGCGGACACGCATTTTATTTTGAAAGTCGATTAAAAAATCACATCTTTGCAGACCCAAACTTAGTATTAACAGGATTAAACAGAATATTAGATTATAATGCGGAAAATAAATCATCTCGTGATATTAGCCCTGACGGCTTTTAATGTGGTAAGTGCTTATTCGCAAAACAGTACCAATTCGCCATACTCACGTTTCGGTTATGGCAGACTCTCCGACCATTCCATCGGAACAGGCAGATCAATGGGAGGAACAGGAATAGGTTTGCGCTCTTCAAGACAGATAAATCCAATGAATCCGGCTTCGTATTCAAGCATAGATACAATGACCTTCTTGTTTGACTTCGGCACTTCGGCACAAATGTCGTGGTTCAATGACGGAACGAACAAACAACACAACATTAACGGAAACGTCGAATATATGGCCATGCAATTCCCCCTGCACAGACAGATTGCAATGAGCGCAGGATTACTCCCTCTCTCTTCCGTCGGATATAGCTTTATAAATACAGGCACTTCCGACGATGATCTTTCATATACGGAAACATATGTCGGAACAGGAGGGATAAACCAGTTATATGCCGGATTTTCGTTCGATGTCTGGAAAAAACGGCTTGCTGTCGGAGCGAACCTGAATTATCTTTTCGGCTCTACCAACCATCTATATCGCTCGAATTACAATTCTAACAATCCGACATCGGTTTATACTTTAAAAATATTAAAAGTAAATGACATAAACCTTGATTTCGGTCTGCAATATACGCAACCGGTCAATAAAAGCGACAGATGGGTGACAGGTTTGACCTATTCGCCCAGAAGCAAACTCAATAACGAAAACATTCATACAATAGAAAGTACGGAGTCGATATCGGATACGATAAAAAACAATCTTTTTGAACTGCCTGCCAAATACGGACTGGGATTTACCTACGTCAGAGACAACAAGTTTATTATTGCTGCCGACGTTTCATATCAGGAATGGAGCAAAATAAAATTCAACAGCCTTGAAAGCAACTTTAATAACAGAACGAAAATTGCAGCCGGAATGGAATTTATTCCAAATCTTTATTCCCGTCCGTTCTATAATCGCATGAAATACAGAGCCGGATTGAATTATGCCAATTCATACATAAAAATTAACGGTAAAGGATATAAGGAATTAGGAGTATCGTTAGGCGTCGGAATACCCGTCAGCGACAACCGTTCTTTCGTCAATTTCTCTATCGAATATATGAAAATCCTTCCGGAAGCCAAATCCATGATCAGCGAAGATTACGCAAGAATTACGTTGAGCTACACATTCAACGAATTATGGTTCATTAAACAAAAACTGGATTAAGTTTCATGAACGGAAATACTGCAATTCCTGTATTTTTTGCGATCGTCTTTTCCTGTTTCACATCATGCAAAAAAGACAGACAGGAACAAATAGAAGTAGCCTTCCATCCAGATTTTTCCTATACATCAAAAGAAACCAACGTAAACACGCTTGTTTCCGATTCCGGCATAACACGCTACAAACTCATTGCACAAACTTGGTTGATATTCGGACGGGCAAAAGAACCGTACTGGCTCTTCCCTGACGGTGTGTATTGCGAAAGATTTGATACCGTTTTCAACGTAGAAG
This sequence comes from Tannerella sp., assembly GCA_031278765.1. Lineage (GTDB taxonomy): Bacteria > Bacteroidota > Bacteroidia > Bacteroidales > Tannerellaceae > Tannerella. The sequence continues at coordinate 18,033 of JAITJX010000142.1, forward strand.
CAAGTATTAAAGCGGATACGGCCTACTATTACGAGCGACGCAAACTATGGAAACTTGAAGGACACGTGGACATTTCAAATTTCAAAGGCGAACGATTTCAAACTTCACAAATGTTTTGGGATCAGAACAAAGGAACCATATATTCCGATTCTTTTATAAAAGTGACGAAAGGCGAATTTATAAACGAAGGCATAGGTTTTAGATCAAATCAAGACATAAGCATCTATGATATTTTCCATCCAACCGCCGAAATTCCTTTCGAGATGAAACGCCGAGCGCTCGGAGACGAAGCTGTTCCTGCAGATTCGGCACAAACTTCCCCTTCAAACCTTCTTACCGAGAAGTAACCTGGCTTCCAACTTCTTCAACAATTCCCACTCCTTCGTGTCCGAGTACTATGGGAAACGTGACGGGTATAAACGAATGTAACGCCGCCGCGTCGGTATGGCATACTCCACATGCAATTGTTTTAACAAGGGCTTCCGTTGCTTTCGGCGCCGACAATTCTATTTCTTCTATTGATAACACTCCCGGTTTGTGTGTTACCGATGCAAATACTTTCATATTGTATAATTTTTTTAACCGCAAAGTTAGAATTAAATTCTCAATATTCTATAAAGCGAATCATTCATTCTGATAATTTATGACATAACCCGTTAAACAAATACAAGAAGGAAAACACATACAACGGCAAATACTCTTTTAGTTTGATGCGCAGTTTTTTAATGGCGATGCTGATTTGATTTTCGACCGTTTTTGGAGATATATTGAGATTTTCGGCTATTTGTTTGTACTTCAATTTTTCAAACCGACTCAGGATAAATATTTCCCGATATCTTGCAGGTAGAGAATCAATGGCTTCGGTAATCGTACCTAACGGAACTAATCTCCATCGCTCGGAAACATTTCTTCGCCACTCGGAAACATTTCTCCGTCGCTAGGAAATATTTCTCCGCAGCTCAGAAATATTTCTCCGCCGCTAAGAAATATTTCTCCGTCACTCGGAAATATTTCTCCGTCACTCGGAAATATTTCTCCGCCGCTCGAAAATATTTCTCCACCGCTCGAAAATATTTCTCCGTCGCCCGGAAATATAGAATACCACAAATATGGTATTGTGCAGAATAAACAAATCTATTATCTTTGTACAATAAATTTTAGTTCAATTGTTATAAAATTAAGAAAAACGATGAGTATAAAATCAGATTACATCCCCAAAAGGGATTCGGAATTAGTAGCATGGGGCGCTAATTTCACTACAGGAGTAGCCGCCAATGCCTCGGCTTGGGGGATTCCGTCTAATGAAGTTTCCGCCCTGAAAACCGCTAACACTGCGTTTGCCACGCTTCACGCGAAAGCCGACAGTCCGGCGAAGACTTCCATTATCGTAGCGGAAAAGAACGCCGCCCGCACAACGCTTGAGAGAATCATTCGCACGCTGGCAGGTTTCCGGCTGAAAAATCCCATTATCACCGATGCACAGCGTATTGCGTTAGGTCTTCACGTGCGCGACACCACGTATACGACCGTCGACGTTCCGAAGACACGCCCGGAACTCGACATCGA
>JAITJX010000152.1 GCA_031278765.1 Tannerella sp.
TTCAAACAGACTTTGAATGTCGGGACGGTTGGCGGGCAACTTTTGCAAGCTGACCTTGTGGCGTCGTGCATCTTTCGGCAATTGTTTTTTATCGAGCGTCCGGTAAAATTCGCGCAGGAATTTCCGGGTGAAGCTCAGAAAAATGGATTTGAACTGTTCGCCATCTTTGGGTTGCTTGGTCATGCTGACGCGGTTATCCTTTCGTATAAAGGCGCATTCGCCTTTGTACAGGTACGTTATTTTGCCTTTTTCGTTAATTTCCAGCTTGCCGGACAGGATATAGATAATCCCGTGGTCGCGTATCATCGGCGTGTATTTCGTGGCATCGTCGGAAAAACACGACAGGAAAACGTTTGAATATTCTACCCCGTAGTGCATTATTCAAACAATACAAGTTTTTAAGTTGTTAATATTTCTATGATTCAATTTGTTTATCAGTTGTATAATCGTCAGAGCCATAATTTTAGACAATATTCTGTTTTTGAAACCGTCAAAAGATTTGGCATAATTCCTTCGGATCATAAATTGGTCACATAACTGCGAGAATAAAGTTTCAATACGTTTTCTTGCCTTTCCGAATATAAAAGGTTGGTTCTTATAACCATGTTGATTCTTACGCATTGGAACTTCTAGCCTGATATTTTTAGTTTCAAACAAATCTAATTGATAGTCAATACTTAGATATCCTTTATCGCCAATTAAACAGCAGTTATGATAGTTGTTTTTGATGTTTTTGAGATAATGAATATCATGGACAGAAGCTTTAGTTAGTTCAAAGTCTGTAAATACACCGTCAATGTTACAAACTGCATGTAATTTATACCCATAATAGCTCATCTTTTGACTGGCACAATACCCTCTGTCAGGTGCACTGATATAATCCTCTTTACAGATAGAACTCCTGTGGCTCCTACTTAATTTACAAACTTCTAAAGGCATACTGTCTACAATATAATAATCGGAAAAACTGACTTTTTCTGCTATCTTTTTGCGAAGCTCTTCCCGTTGGAAAAACAGACCTCGTTTTCTGCGGTTGTAAACGCTTCTTTCTATTCTAACAGACAGAAAAGTAGGCAATACCCTAAATAATTGATATTCTGAATCAATACCCATGTATTCTGATGTTAAGTCGATTGATATCAACTCAATATCTGATAATCTGGGTTTACGCTTTTGGTTCAGAAAATTCATTTTATCCGCTATTTGTTGTAATGTCTCTAGTATTTTTTCGTAATTTGCAGCGAAGTTGTTCATATATTTAATCGTTTGTCAGACAATTAAATATAATCATTTAATTGATAATGAACAACTTCTTTTTATTTAAAATATTAATGCACTACGGGTTATTCTACTATTTTACAAGATTCCATTACTGTAATTTTTTGCAAAGATACATTTTATATTTTGCTTTGCGGTTCACTGTATCATCCGTATTGTTTTTGCCGGAACACCGCCGACGATTGCATTGTCGGGAACGTCTTTTGAAACGACGGCTCCGGCTGCGACTATGGCGTTTTCGCCGATGGTTACGCCGGGCAAAATCACCGCCCCCGCTCTAATCCAAACTTTTTTACCGATTTTTATCGGCGCGGGGTAGAGTGAAACGCGGTCTTGCGGCATAATCCCGTGATTGAGCGTGGCGAGGGTTACGCGATGTCCGATTAAAGCGCCGTCGCCTATCACAATACCGCCCTGGTCCTGAAAGCAACAGCACGAGTTAATGAACACGTTTTTGCCAACGGTAATATTTTTCCCGAAATCGGCGTAAAACGGCGGGAACAGACAAAACGCCTCGTCAACCTCCTTTCCGATAAGCCGCGAGAAAAGCGCCCGAATTTCGTGCGGCTCGTGATACGCGCCGTTCATTTCCGCCGTAATGCGCTGCGCCTCGTTTGCATACCGTCGCAGTAGCGTGTTTGCTTCTTCCTCGCCAAAGAGCGGCTTGCGGGCATTCAGGTGTTCTAAAAGTTCATTCAATTCCATTTCATCGGGATATTAAAAATCTTTTACGGCTTCCTCATCGGTGGCTTCCAGCTTGAAAATAACAGGGCGCAAGCCGTCATTGCAGCAGCTGATTGCAACGCCCGGTTCCTTTATCCAGTCGCCGTAAAAAAAGCCCTCTTGCCCCGCGCCGTTTGCAAGCGCGAAAACGTATTGATATATTGAACGCCACGCTCCGTCGCAAAAGCCGTCCGGGCGTGTTCGGTCTGCATAGAATACTTGACCCTCCTTCATAATCGAGCAAGCGGACAATCCTTCTACGCCGAATTGAGCGGCAAGTTCTTTCTCCAATGTTGTCTTTAAGACCGTGATTTTAACTTTTTTCATTCTTTTCTCCCCTGTAACACATCAAAGTTAAATCAATACCAGTCGTGTTTTTCATTACGATCAAGCGCGTTAATCCGATTCATTTCCTCGTCTGTCAGCTCAAAATCAAAGATAGAGATATTTTCTTTGATATGATCCGGGTTGCTTGAACCCGGTATGACAACCACGCCTTTTTGTAAATCCCATCTTAAAATGACCTGTGCGGACGACTTGTTGTGCGACTTGGCTATTCCAACAATAGTTTCGTTATTCAGCAATGCCCACGTATAGCCTCTGCCGCCCAGCGGATACCAAGCCTCCATAACAATTCCTAAATTGTGAAAATAGGGAATTACGTCGTTTTCCTGATAATACGGGTGTATCTCGTTTTGATTGAGAGCCGGCGTAATGGTAATTTGGGGCAGAAACTCGTTGATTTCTTTTATATACCAGTTGGACAGCCCTATGGAGCGGATTTTCCCTTCGGCAACCGCTTTTTCCATCGCCTTATACGCTTTCACATC
>JAITJX010000191.1 GCA_031278765.1 Tannerella sp.
CCCCCCCCCCCCCCCCCCCCCCCCCCCCCCCCCCCCCCCCCCCCCCCCCCCCCCCCCCACAATAATAAATAGCCGGACAGTCAGCCGCTTTTATGTCATTGACGAGACCGGTTGTTGTGGAAATGTTAGCCGGAAATTTTGAAAAAATTGTACTCACTGTTATTGTCTTTATTTATTATCGTCTTTGATTTTATTGTCTTTATAATTGAATTACAAAATCGTGGCAAAGATATGACAAAAAAAATGAAATACCAACATCTTTAAAAAAAAAGATTTAAGATTTAGTGATTAACGGTCAGTGGTCAGTGAACGCTCACAGGAGCGGCGAAAAAAGTCGCATAAAGGATTCTGCAAGTCTCCTTGTAAAAGGGCGTTTACGCCAAAGTTTCAAATTTAATTCTTTGCAGCCTGTAACAAGGTCGTGCATAAACAGGTTTTTCATGCGAAGAGCAAATTCATGCTGATAAACGAATGCGTTTATCTCAAAGTTATGTTCAAAACTGCGAAAATCAAAATTAGATGATCCGAAACAAGTAATCATCTCGTCGCTTATCAAGAGTTTGGAATGGAGAAAACCATTGTTATACAAGTAAATTTTTACTCCCGAACGCAACATTTTGTCCATGTATGAGAGCATGGCCATTTGTGCGGCAATGGTATCTGATTTTTCAGTCAGCATAAGTTTTACGTCAATACCGCTCAATGCTGCCATTTGGAGCGCCTGATTAAGTCCTTCTGTCGGCAGGAAATAGGGGGTTTGAATATAGATATATTTTTTTGCGTTTGAGATACAAAAATTAAATGCCTGCAAGAGCGTGCGCCAGGGGTCGGTAGGTCCGCTCATTACTATCTGTATTTTTAAATCGGTATATATTTTGTTTTCATGGTAATACTCGGCGTTTTTGATTTCTTTCCTGGTGACGGCATACCAGTCGGACATGAAAGCGGCTTGCAAACCGTAAACTCCCGGTCCTTCGATTTTGAAATGAGTATCTCTCCATTCGCCTAATTTGTTTCCGGTAACATATCGATCCGCAATGTTCATACCGCCCATATAACCTGTTTTACCGTCTATCACGACATTTTTACGGTGGTTACGGTAATTGACTTTGCTCGTGAGCCACGGGAAGGCTACTTTCAGGAAAGAATAAATTTCGATTCCTTCTTTTTTCATTTCATCATAGAACTTGCTTTTGACATTCCAGTTGGCTACATCGTCATACAATACTCTTATTTTGACGCCCTCGTGTGCTTTGGCAATGAGAGCTTCTTTTATCCGGAGACCCGTTTTGTCGTCATTAAATATGAAATATTGAAGATTAACGTAGTGTTTTGCATTGGCAATATCTTGAATCAACGAATCGAATTTTTCTTTTCCGTTTGTAAAGACGGATATTTTACTGCCTGTAAAAATGGCCGAATAGCTGTTGTTGTTCAATAAATTAGCAAGAGGCCGATAGTTTTCGGGGATTTCGTTAATATTATGTATTGTGTTATTTGTTTGAATTTTACTGAAGAATTGCTTGTAAATTCTTCTGGAGATAATTCTAAGGCGGCGGTTGTCGCGACCAAAGAAGTAATACACAATAAGTCCTATTCCCGGAACGAAGATCAAGACTAAAATCCATGGAATGGTCTTTAACGGGTTTCGGTTTTCTAACAGAATCAAAAGCACTAGCCCTGTGATTGTAAGCGAATACAATACAACGAAGATAGTGCTTATCAGAGTTGAAATTCCCATATCAATTATTTTCGGGGCGCAATTTGCGTACTACCGCGCCGGTGCGCCACATTTCACTTTCACGTAATTCCTTGAGTTCTTTTTCAAGATTTTCACGATAGTCGGGCTTGGAATTTGAATCAATAGAAATTTGGGCTTCGTTACCGTCGGCTACTTCCCTGTAAAGTTTTTCAAAAACCGGTTTCGTTGCATCATGGAAGGGTTTCATCCAGTCTAATGCGCCACGTTGAGCTGTTGTAGAGCAGTTAGCATACATCCAATCCATGCCGTTTTCGGCAAAGAGCGGCATCAGCGACTGCGTCAGTTCTTCAACTGTTTCGTTGAAAGCTTCCGAGGGGTCGTGTCCGTTTTCACGAAGTACTTCATATTGAGCAAGTAATAATCCCTGAATAGCGCCCATCAAAGTTCCGCGCTCGCCTGTGAGGTCGGAGTAAACTTCTTTTTTGAAAGTTGTTTCAAACAAATATCCTGAACCAACGCCGATGCCGAGCGCTATACAACGTTCTTTTGCACGACCGGTCGCATCCCGAAAAACAGCGTACGAAGAGTTCAATCCTCTGCCTTGCAGAAACATCCGGCGTAATGAGGTGCCCGAACCTTTCGGCGCAACGAGAATTACGTCCACGTCTGTGGGCGGAACAATACCTGTCCGATCCTTGTAAGTGATACCGAAACCATGTGAAAAATAGAGCGCCTTGCCTGTCGTCAAGTGTTTTTTTACTGTTTCCCAAAGTTCAATTTGCGCGGCGTCCGACAGCAAATACTGGATGATTGTACCACGTTTGCTTGCTTCTTCGATTTCGAAGAGTGTTTTTCCGGGTATCCAGCCGTCGTCAACAGCTTTATCCCATGTTTTTCCGCCTTTTCGCTGTCCAACTATTACATTGAATCCGTTGTCGCGCAAATTAAGCGATTGTCCCGGGCCTTGCACGCCATAACCTATAACTGCGATTATTTCGTTTTTCAATACTTCTCTCGCTTTTTCAAGCGAAAATTCATCACGGGTAACGACTTGTTCGTCAACACCGCCAAAATTCATTGTTGCCATAAAATTATAATTTATACATATTTATTATTCATAATCAATTTATTATTTTCTCCCAAACCACACGACTCCGGCAAATCGATTCTTGCTCCCGCTGCGTATCTATAATAAATTCTTTCTCGGACGTATCATGGCGATACAGTTTTAATTTATCACCATACATGCCTTCAGCCAAAAATACAATCTCGAATCGTTTGATAAAATTGTCTTTAAACATTTGCAAGTCAAACACGTTAACAACATGCTCAATATATTTCATACTGCCGAGATGTCTGTTAATGTCTATATCGCTGTATCTTATGGTATAACCCATAACCGGTTCCGCTTTGGCAATCGAACGAATTTTCTCCATTTTTTCTATCGGACATTCCGTATCGGGAACGATATAGTCTGACAAATCGGGTCTCCATTGCCGGATATCGATCGGACGGCGCGTAACCATATCAATAGCCGCCCAAATGCTACGGGCATAACCGAATGTTTTTTCTTCGTCGTCAACGAAACGAAAACAGCGCCGAGTGAAAAACTTATCGACGTTTTCAATCCATGTTTCTATTCGAATATTCTGATTGGAAACAGGATATTTGTATATTTCCATCGAAAGTCGCGACAAAACCCATGCAATATTGTCTTTGGAAATTTCTTCAAACCCAAACCCGCGTTGCTGCGCATGAATACTTGCCGCGTCAAGAATAAATCCGGCCATAACCGGAAGCGTTGCCTTGCCGGTGAAATCGCAAACGTATGACTCTATATGAAATTTAAAAATTCCTGTTTTGGGTAACATATCAATCATTTTTTTTTCTGTTTAACTTTTTTTCCATTGCCGCCAACATGTCGCTTAAACGTTCTACCTTCGATTTCGTAATCGCAATCCGCCCCGAACGAATAAATTGCAAAACGCCGGTTTTTTCACTCAGTTCTTTGAATAACGCTTGTGTTTCTTCGTAATGGCCTGTTTTTTCAAACACAACCCATACGTTTGTCATGTCGAGTATTCGTGCATTATAACGACGAATAATATCTTCAATCGACCCCAAAGATAATAATTTTTCTGTAGAAATCTTATACAATGCAATTTCCTGATAAACCAAATCTTCGTTCGTATTATAGTATGCCTTTACAATATCTACTCGCTTATCTATCTGTTTTGCAATCTTTATGACAGTGTCTTCGTCCGCAAAAGCCGTCACTGTAAATTTGTGAATCCCTTCGATGGCGGAAGGCGAAACGGACAGTGTTTCAATGTTTATACCTCTACGCGCAAAGATTATCGTTACCTGGTTCAACAATCCAACGGTATTTTCCGAAAAAATTGTTATTGTATATAATGTTTTTTTACCCATAATCATCTCCTTATTCTAAAATTATCTCCGAAATGCTTACTCCCGCCGGCACCATCGGATATACCATTCCTTTCTTTTCAACTGCAATTTCCAGCAAATATGCGCCTTTTGCAGCAAACATTTCGTTTATTGCTTCGTTCAAATCAGCTCTTTCGGAAACTCTGCGTGCCGGAATATGGTATGCTTGCGCTATTTGGACAAAATTCGGATTTTTCATTTCCACTTCCGAATAGCGTTCGCTCCAGAAAAGTTCCTGCCATTGCCGAACCATTCCCAGATATTCATTATTCAGTAAGATGATTTTTATATCGACATCGGATTGCATGATTGTCCCCAATTCCTGTATCGTCATTTGCAGCCCACCGTCGCCGACAAAGAGGCAAACGGTCCTGTCGGGTGCTCCAAACCTGGCTCCTATTGCTGCCGGAAGTCCATAGCCCATTGTACCGGCTCCTCCTGATGTAATCACGCTCCGGGTATAACTGTATTTGAAATAACGAACTGCCATCATCTGGTTCTGGCCGACGTCGGTTACAAGAACAGCCTTATGTCCCGTCGCTTCCGAGACTTTGTCCACTACTTCCCCCATTGTCAGATGTTCGGACTTTGGGTGTATTTCTTTATTGATTACTTTTTCCATTTCCATTTTATACAGATCTTTAAAACTTTCAAGCCATTCGACATGATTATTGCTTTTTAATAAAGCAGTTATGGCAGGAATGGTTTCTTTGACGTCTCCCAGTACCGGAACGTTTACTTTTACGTTTTTGTCTATCTCCGCAGGGTCAATGTCAAGATGGATTATTTTTGCCTGGCGCGCGTATGTTTTCAAATCTCCGGTAACTCTGTCGTCGAAACGTAAGCCGATGGCTATCAATACATCACATTCATTGGTTTTAATATTTGGAGCAAAATTTCCGTGCATTCCCAACATTCCCATATTCAGCGGTTCATCTGTGGGGATTGCTGAAAGTCCAAGCATGGTCGATGCAACCGGAATGTTTGCTTTATGCAGAAATTCAATGAGTTCTTTCTCCGCATTTCCCAAAATTACTCCCTGTCCCACTATTGCAAACGGCTTTCTGGCTTTGTTTATTAATTCTGCCGCTTCTGCAATTTTATCGGGTTCTATTTCGGGGACAGGCGTATATGAGCGTATATGATTAATTTTTATATGTTTATATTCCGTTTTCCCAATTTGTGCCGTTTTTGTAACATCGAGCACAACAGGCCCGGGGCGCCCTGTTGAGGCTATATAAAAAGCGCGTGCTACCGCCCAAGAAATCTCTTCGGCGCTACGAATCTGATATGCCCATTTTGTGATCGGCTGTGTAACGCCCATTACATCGATTTCCTGAAATGCGTCGGTTCCAAGCAATGAAGCGGTAACTTGACCTGCAATCACAATTATCGGCGTGCTGTCAATCATTGCATCTGCAATTCCGGTAATCGTATTTGCTACTCCCGGACCTGATGTGACAAGGCATACGCCTGCTTTGCCGCTAACGCGCGCATACCCTTCAGCCGCATGTGTTGCGCCCTGTTCGTGTCGCACAAGAATATGTTTCAACTTATCTTTGTAATCGTACAAAGCATCATAAATGGGAATGGCTTGTCCTCCCGGATAGCCGAAAATGTATTCTACATTTTCATCAAGCAGTGACCTGAGTAATGCCTCGGAGCCTGTTATTTCGTTATTTTGTTTCATCCGAATTTGTAATTATTAACTAAAAATCATTCTTTTCTCAATTCTTGTCGGTGGAGAAAACAGCCCTGACTCCTCCCTTATCTGCCGAACTTACCAACTTTGCATAAACCTGTAATGATTTGGGAATTTTCCTTTTACGGTTTGGTTTCCAGGCGGCAGAGTCTTTATTTTCTTCTTCTTTTCGGCGTACGGATAATTCTTCTTCGCTTAATTTGACATTTATTTTGCGTTCGGGTATGTTTATTTCTATTGTGTCTCCGTCCCTCACTAATCCGATAGCTCCGCCAGAAGCCGCTTCCGGCGAAATATGTCCAATACTCAAGCCTGATGTGCCGCCGCTGAAACGACCGTCCGTAATCAATGCACATTCTTTTCCGAGATGTTTTGATTTTATGTATGAAGTGGGATAGAGCATTTCCTGCATACCCGGTCCGCCTTTCGGCCCTTCGTAAATAATTACAGCTACATTTCCGCTTTCTACATTTCCGCTCAATATTCCTTCACATGCATCTTCCTGAGAATGAAATACTTTTGCTTTTCCTGTAAAATTCAAAATATCCTCGTCCACACCGGCAGTCTTCACAACGCAACCGTCTTCCGCAATATTACCTTTCAGTACGGCAAGCCCTCCGTCTTTTGAGTAGGCATGTTCGATATCTCTGATGCAACCGGCAGTTCTGTCTGTGTCCAGTGATTCATAATATGTCGATTGTGAACCCATGACGAGATTAAATTTTCTTGCCGGCGCACTTTTATATCTTTTTAATGCTTCGCCGGAGACTTCCGAACTCGAAATATCATTTGTTTTGATTGCGTCTGCGAGCGTTTTACCATCGACACGTTTTACAGAAGTATCAAGTAAGCCGCCTTTTGCAAGTTCTCCCATAATGGAAAGTATCCCACCTGCGCGATTGACATCCTGCACATGATATTTTGGGGTATTTGGAGCGACTTTACAAAGACAGGGGGTTTTGCGCGAAAGCAGGTCAATATCGTCCATTGTAAAATCAACGCCGGCTTCGTTTGCAATAGCCAAAAGATGCAGAACAGTATTTGTAGAACCGCCCATGGCGATATCGAGCGTCATTGCGTTTAAAAACGCTTCTTTCGTTGCTATATTCAAAGGGAGCACGGAAGAATCATTTTCAAAATAATATTTCCCTGCGTTTTCGACTATCAACTTTGCTGCGTCAATAAAAAGCTGTTTGCGGTTTTCATGTGTTGCAATCACAGTACCGTTTCCCGGCAAGGCAAAACCTATCGCTTCATTCAGGCAGTTCATCGAATTGGCAGTAAACATGCCCGAACAGCTGCCACACGTAGGACAGGCATGATGTTCTATTTGCATAACATCTTCGTCACTGATTGTTTCATCTGCCGACTTTATCATTGCGTCTATCAAATCAAGTTTCATTCCTCTCCATTCGCCTGCTTCCATTGGTCCTCCAGATACGAAAACTGCCGGAATATTCAATCTCATTGCAGCCATCAACATTCCGGGCGTTATCTTGTCGCAATTAGTGATGCAAATCATAGCATCGGCCTTATGCGCTTCAATCATGTATTCCACACTGTCGGCGATCAAATCGCGCGAAGGCAGCGAATACAGCATTCCATCATGTCCCATAGCAATACCGTCGTCAATGGCTATTGTGTTAAATTCAGCCGCAAAGCAACCCGATTTTTCTATCTCCGCCTTTATCAGTTGCCCGACCTCATGCAAATGTACATGACCGGGTACAAATTGCGTAAAGGAATTGACTACGGCAATTACAGGTTTGCCGTAATGTTCCGGTTTCATACCGTTTGCCGACCATAATGCTCTTGCGCCTGCCATTCGACGACCTTGCATCGTTGTGTTACTTCGTAAATCCATGTTTCTGTTTTTTATCGTTTAATAAGATTCATAAATTCTTCGCGTGTTTTCGCCTGTTGAAAAGAACCTGTGAAATCGGAGGTAGTCGTCAGTGAATTTTGTTTTTCGACGCCTCGCATTTGCATGCACAAATGTTGCGCTTCAATGACCACTATTACTCCTAACGGATTGAGAGTTTGTTGAATACATTCTTTTATTTGAAGCGTTAAACGTTCCTGTATTTGCAAACGGCGTGCAAAAATATCTACAACGCGCGGTATTTTACTCAATCCGGTTATATATTTTCGAGGAATGTATGCAACATGAACTTTGCCGAAAAACGGCAATAAATGATGTTCACAAAGCGAATAGAAATCAATATCTTTCACAATAACCATCTGCTTATAGTCTTCTTCGAGAAACATAGCTGATTTCAGCGTTTCGACAGGATCTTTCTCATATCCCTGAAGCATGAACTGCATGGCCTTGGCTATACGTTCCGGAGATTTTTTAAGTCCTTCACGTTCGGGGTCTTCGCCAAGCAAACGGATTATTTCTTTATAATGTGCTGAAATTTCGTCTGATATCATAAATTTGATTACGCGCTACACTTTTTTCATAATTTTACGCTGCCAATGTAAATTAGTCAAGTTGCAGTCTTATTTCGTCTTCGACAATATAGATTTCATTTTTGATTTGTGGAAAGTCTTGTCGCAAAATGCGAAGCATCTGCGAAGCCTCTTCAAACGAACGATAATTGCCTGCGTGAAGTTTCCAGAACGGAGCGTAATATGTTACATACGTTTGTATATCAGGATACATTTTCCTTAACTGGTCTTGCAATTTTTCCGCATGTTCTTTTGATTTGCGCTGTTCGTTCCCCGAGTAAATCTGTACGCGATAACCTATGGTTTTAAGATACGTTTTTCCGTTTACAACATCCACGTTATCGCTGTCGATTCGTGTTCCCACGAGCATTTTTATTGATTCGGACTGATGTATGATAACGGCGCCTTCTCCTTTTTCAGGTGTTTTTTCAAACAGGTCGAAAATTGAAAAATAAGGAGACTGTTGCGCATAGGACGTTCCATATCCGTATAACCCTGTCAATATAATTAACAGGAGTTTATGGAAAGAGAAACGTTTCATAACGGAAGTTTTAAATTATCAAATGCTTCTATGACAGGCAAGAAATTATCGACCGAAAGGGATGCACCGCCGATAAGACCGCCATCTACATCAGGATTTGCGAACAATTCTTTGGCATTGTCTTTATTACAGCTTCCGCCGTAGAGGATTGATATTTCCCCGGCAACGTCTTCGCTGTAGACGGCAGCGATTGTTTTGCGCAGATGAGCGTGCATTTCTTGCGCTTGTGCGGTGGTTGCGGTTTTTCCTGTGCCGATTGCCCATACCGGTTCATAAGCCAAAACAATTTTCAGGAAATCTTCTTTTGAAAGATCGAAAAGAGATTTTTCCAGTTGTGCATCAACGACTTCAAAGTGTTTTCCCGCTTCGCGTTCAGCCAGTATTTCGCCAATACAGAAAATCGGCGTCAGAGCGTTTGCAAGGGCTAATTTTACTTTTTCTTTCAATATTTCAGGCGTTTCGTGATAATATGCACGTCTTTCGGAATGTCCAAGAATTACATACTTTGCGCCGGTTGAAGATACCATTGAGGCGGAAACTTCGCCGGTAAACGCGCCTTTTTCCTTATCTGCACAGTTTTCGGCGGCAACGCCTATTTTTTCCGTATCAATCGTTGAAACAATGCTTGCAAGATGTGTGAAAGGCGTACCGATAATTACGCTACAATTTATTCTTTTGCCTTTCAAAGCCTCGTTTAATCCTCGGGCAAGCATCAATCCTTCCGCAAGACTGGTATTCATTTTCCAGTTTCCTGCTACAATATTTTTTCTCATATTATTTTATTTTTAGTTCTTAACTTATCATAGCCCCATACGAGCAGCAAAGGTAAAGTAAAACAGAGAATTACCAAAATCCAGGCGTTTTTTTCTTTTCGGCGGACTTCTGTCGATGGATTATAATTATCTGATAATAGATTATTTATATCGCCATCGGAAGGTAAATCGTTATAATGAAATTTGTTTAAAACAGTACCGGATTTCAACAAAACAAGACCGGGATTGGAACGAATCATCGTCTTCAACGTAACATCGTCGGCCATCAGAAACGGATATTCCGCTCCAGTGCTGTTAATCCACGACCGGATGTTTTGTTCGTCCGAACTTGTCAGACAATAGAATTTCAATTGATTTTCAACGGCATAGTCGTAGATGTTATTGATTTCGTCAATACTTTTGTCGTTTGCTTTTTCGAGTTTGGGAGACACAAGCAGGAAAACGCCTTTCTCGTCTGAGAGAATTTCTTCGGCAATGTTATTTCCTTCTTTATCATACAGTTCAAAAGTTGTTACAGGTGGAACATAACCGGATTTCACCAACTTTGCCTCTGCAAAAGTCCACGTCGAATCGTTGGCCGGAGCGGTTTCGGGTGTAAACGATTTTTTCTCTCCGTTCTTTTCGTAAATATATTCATATACGTCCTGCGGCGCATCTGCAGGAAACGACATCAATTGCGGTATGTTATTGCTGATTTTATAGGGTCTGAAATCCTTGATTGGCTCATGATATACGTTGTAACAGGCAAAAACGGTCGGGAAGAAATATGCAAACAAGGTTATAAACCATTGAACTTTGCTTGAATAGATCGGATACATCAATCTATTGTTGATAAAAATCATCACAGAAGCAGGAAGCAGTACAAAGACATTTTTATAGAAAGTTTGCCAATTGGTAATTATCAGCGCATCGCCGAAGCAACCACAATCGTGAACGGGGTTGAATATGGCAAGATAAAACGTAAGCAGAGTCATGAAAGACATGAATACAAGTATGCAAAAAGTTGTAATTCGTCGATAAACGGCCGCCAGAATGCACAAACCCATCATAAATTCAACAGACGACAAGTTGATGGATATAAACACGGCAAGCGGTTTGAGCGCCGACAGCGAGAATGCACCGAAGTAATCTTCCATTTTCAACGCTCCTCCAATCGGGTCGATGGCTTTCATCAAGCCTGAAAAAATGAAAGTTACACCAATGATGATCCGGCAAATTTCGGTAATGGTTTTGCGTATGTTTACAGACGATTTCATGCAGGGAATGTGAGTTTAATCAGTCCAAAAAGAGAATAATTTATAATATCTGCGTAATTAGCATCTATACCTTCCGAAACCGATACTTTGCCTTTGTTGTTTTCGATTTCTTTGATACGATTTAATTTTGTCAAGATTAAGTCGATATAAGAACTTATGCGCATCCATTTCCATGCGTCGTCGTAGTCGTGATTCTTGGCATACATAAGTTCCTTTGTCTCATTCATATATTTGTCATACAATTCCATTGCTTTCCCGTAAGAAATGTCTATTTCGTCCGCAAAGCCAAGTTTCAACTGGATAATTCCGATTATTCCGTAGTTGACGATACCGATAAATTCGGGTTTTATGCCTTCGCTTATTTTGCTTTCCTTTTTGATTTCGAGACTCCTGATACGTCTCGCCTTTATCAGTATCTGATCCGTAATGGATTCAGGACGCATAATGCGCCATGAAGGAGAATAGTCTTTCAATTTATCTTCATATACGTTTCTGCACATTCGGATTACTTCTTCATATCGTTCTTTTGTATCTGCCATGTTTGTTTTCTTCTTACACGGCGCAAATTTACAAAAAAATTCTTTCCAAAAAAGAATGTTTTTATTGGACGGAGCAAACGCATCTTCATTTGTCAGGATTTAATGAATTTCACAGCGCATCGATATAGCCGCCGATTTTCTCCCCGATAAAATCGGATGCAAACCTTAAATCGGAAGGAATTGTGATTTTTATGTTTTCTCTGTTTCCGCGAACGAGATGTATTTTATATCCTGCGGCTTCAACAACGGAAGCATCGTCGGTGAACGATTCTTTATAAGGATACCCATAGGATTTTTTTAAGATGTCGGTTTTGAAAACTTGCGGTGTTTGAACAATACGCAATTTCTCTCGATTGAAAGAACGGCTTTCGTTTTCATCGACCATCTCACGAACGGATTCCGTCATCGGGATTACAGGAATTGCCGCTCCGAAACGTTGTGCCACGCAAAAACATTCGCCGATGACTTCATGAGTTACAAAAGGGCGTACACCATCGTGAACTGCAACCAGACCTTCTCCTTTTATGCATTGAAGCGCGTTCTTAACTGAGTGAAAGCGCGTTTCACCGCCAAATACGGTTTTATGCGGGATATTGAAATTTAATTCTTCACAAAGTATTGACCAGTATTTTTTTTTTTCCTGGGGAAGAACTACAGTTATTTCCATATCAGGATTCCAATCGACAAACACTTTCAATGTGTGCATCAATACCGGTTTGCCATGAACAGGAATAAATTGCTTCGGAAGTTTGTCGCCCATGCGCAATCCTTTTCCTCCGGCGACGATTATTACATATTTTCTCATCATCTTTTTTCTGTGTAATTTCAACGTACAAATCTTTTTTTCCTAAAAACTAAAATTCCAAATCTCCCCTTTTGACGAAAATACTGAAATTTACCGAACCGTATGCTTTTCGCCGATTGAATAAAGGCAAATGAGAAAAATCGTTTTTTTCCGAATGTTCCATAACAAACATGCCTCCGTCGCGAAGCAGGTTTTTATTTATTATCATTTCGGGGATTTGTGAGAGTTGGGGCAAAGAATACGGCGGATCAGCAAAAATAAAATCATAACTTCGACTTTTCGCCGTAGCCAAAAACCTGAAAACATCGCCTCTTATTAAATTTAACTCATCGGTTTTAAGCTCTTTTGCGACTTTCTCTATGAATGCCGTATGTATCCTGTCGTTTTCCACCGAAACAACCCTGCTGCAGCCTCTTGAAATCATTTCAAACGAAATGCTTCCCGTACCGGCAAACAAGTCAAGCGCTACGGCATTTTCCCAATCAAATATATTTACCAATACATTGAACAGGTTTTCCTTGGCAAAATCGGTTGTAGGGCGAGCCTTGAAATTTGACGGCACCTGAAACCTGCGCCTGCCGTATTTTCCGCTTATAATCCGCATTTCGTTAATGTAATAATATCATACGGCACTTCTTCGTCGAGAGGTATCCCGTATTTTTCCATTTTCTTTGAAAGCAAGGTTATATGTTCAAAATATGTCTTTAAGACTTTTATTACCGACTTGCATACAGACGTTTCGCCACATAAAAACAATTCGTCTTCCAGTTGATTAAATCCGATTTGTTTCAATACGTATACTGCAAAATACAAGAGATCGTTCTCATTTTCGTACCGGAAAGAATTTACAAATATCAAATCTCCATGCTCAAAACCGGCAATATCGATAACTTCTTTTCGGATATTGACATAAATATGTTTCGGATACGCTGTAAGACTGTTTTGATGCCAGACGTCCAGCATCGGCGACAAAAAATGTATGAAATTTGCACTTATAAACGAACGGACAAGAAATTCATATATTTTGCTGTCCAGTTCATAGAGTATGATATAATTTTGATTTTTGATATGCTGTGACATTGTTTTGTGGTTTTCGGACGTACCTGTACAAAAAGAAAGCAATTCTTCTTTGCTCTTTTCCATATAGACGTCTTCCGGAACCATTGTGTATTTCTCTGTTACACATACAACGTTCAACGATTTGCAGGAATATTTCATACATTCGTTTTCAAAAAAAACATTCTTCAAAAAGTCCATATATGAGACATTTGAATCGGGAAACACCGTTTTATGGAAAAAGCTGTCCTTTTCGCCGGAAATAAACCCCGAAAACGAAAAGCCTCCCTTCCACAGCCTGAGAAATAAATCATATCTCTCCGAATTTTCAGCAGTTATATCGCTCGGAAATAGAATTTTCATACTCTTTTCTTTTTTATTTTCATTGCAAATATATAATAACTATCTATATCCGCAAAATTATTTCGATCCCATGATTCATAAGTTTACTTACAATAAAAATTCGGATTGTTTTTTACTGCCCTCGGCGTTCCTTATTATCTATTCTCGCCGGAATAAGCTTATTTTCGTCAGATTAAGCTTAATCCCGTCAGATTTAATGAATTTTTTTTAACGGTCGCAAGTTACCATCCGAAGGCATTGTTATCAATCCACAATCCCTGTACTTTGAGGGTTTGTTCGATAATATCGCGCGCTACGCCTTCTCCGCCGTTATGGGGCGAAATGTAGCGTGCTATCTGTTTTATTTCAGGGGCTGCATCGGCCGGCGCTACAGGCAGACCGGCTCTCAGCATGATTTCATAGTCGGGCAAATCGTCTCCGCAATACATTATTTCTTCGTCTTTTAATCCCGTGACTTTCAAAAAATTTTCATAATCGTTAAGTTTTATGAAACTTCTCATGTATATGTGGCGAATCCCAAGCTGTTCGTAGCGGATTTTTACGGCCTTGGTATATCCACCTGTGATGATACCTATATCTAATCCCTTTCTCACGGCAAGACGTATCGCAAAACCGTCTTTGATATTTGCCGTCCGCACAGGATCGCCGTTTAAGGCAAGTTGTATTTTGTTTGACGATAAAACGCCATCCACATCAAAAATAAAAGCTTTTATCTTTTTTAAATCATAATTTATCATACGAGTGTTTGTTTTTTGTACGGAAAAATGCCGGATATTACTGCTTATCAATTTGTATATTTCACGCAATTCGCTGTTTTCCATTATTGCGAGATGGCGGTTTATCGTTTCCGTATCGTTACGGAGAGCCGGTCCTGTCTGCGCTTTTTCGGGCGTGAGGTGGCGAAGTTTGCAGGCAGTTTCTTCTATTAAGGGTAAAAGAATCCGCCAGTCTATTCCCTGTTCATTGAGTATTTTTGCGGCAATGTTATACATGTTGTTGGTAAAATTGCAGGCAAAAACTGCGGCGGGATGAAGGTATTTGCGCTTTTCGAAGAGAAGGGGCGATACGTTGTCCGAAATTGTTTTTGCGAGGGACGAAATGGTATTTTCTGTCTCCGGGCTGTTTCCTTCTATAAAAATTGGTATTTTTGAATAATCAAGTGCACGGTTTTTGGAAAATGTCTGTAAAGGATAGATTACGCCGTAATTTTTCGCAAATCCGGAGAATATGTTGATGGGAAAGCTTCCGGCGGTGTGTATCCATATACCGTTGTTGGATTTGAGCTGTTTGATAACGCTCTCCAAAGCGTCGTCGCTGACGGCGAAGATGTATATATCTGCATTGTCATGGATTTCTTCGATGTTTGTTGTAAAGGAAGAGTTAAATTTTACTTTCATGGCAGAAGCGTTGTCTTCGCTTCTGCCGTATATCTGACAAATTTCGTGTCCTGCGTTAAACAGCGCTGTTGCAAAATGGGTGGCGACATTTCCCGATCCGATAAAAACAATTTTCATATCACAGTGTCACACGGACTCTAAAGGCTCGTTGTTCTCTTTAAAAGCGTTAATATGCACTTTTTCCCAAGCCAGTTTCGACAGATCATTCGGATTGCGTTCCTGTCCCTTATATCCGAATCCTATAATGCACAGAACGCCGTAATGGTACGGTATGTTCAGCAATTCACGTACATACTGTTCGGCATCTTCTTCCATCGCTCTGCGTCCCCTGACCTGGCACCAGCATGTCCCGACTCCCAGATCTTCCGCCTCCAGCTGCATGAAAACGGCAGCAATCGAAGCATCTTCAATCCAGCAATCCGACTTGGTTTTATTCCCCATAACAACGACAGATAAAACGCTTTCGGCCACAAAAGTCGCTCCCGAATCTTTACATTCGGACAGCTGTTTCAAAACGCTCCTGTTATCCACAGCAACAAATTCGTATGATTTGCTGTTTTTCGACGAGGGTGCAAGCAGTCCGGCCTGCAAAATATTATGTACATCATCCGGCGAAAGTTTCCGCGCTTTGAATTTTCGCGTACTCCGCCTGTTAATTATCAACATTTCAAAGTCTTTCATAATTATTCCTGTTTTTTTCTTTTGCAAATATACGCATTTTCGTTTTTTTACGTTAAATGATTGTCGGAAAAATGTAGAAAATATGAAAATTTGTACGGTAATTTTAGCGCTGTCATGCATTATAATATCGGTAAACGCAGCATCTATTCGGGAATCTAAACGGGTGAAGGTTTACGGCAACGTTCGCGACGCCGAAAACAATCCGCTCGAACTGGTGAATATATCCATCAAGGGCGCTATTATCGGAGCGGTTACAAACGAAAAAGGCTATTATTCGCTGAATGTAAATACCGGCGATTCGATCGTACTCGTTTTTTCGTGTGTGGGATATTACACCTCGGAACGCATCATTCCACAACTGTCGCAAGACATGCGTCTCAACGTAAAAATGGTGAACAGAACGATAGAATTGGGACAAGTCTTCATTACGGCGAGTCGCCATCAGGCCGACATGATGGAATCAATTGAGGCGGGAAGAATAAAAACTTTACCCGACCCGTCGGGCGGAAGCATCGAAAGTCTGGTTGTTACATACGCCGGCGTGTCTTCAAATAACGAGTTAAGCTCTCAATATTCCGTGCGTGGCGGAAACTACGATGAAAATATCGTATATGTAAACGGTTTGGAAGTCTTCAGGCCATTAATGATTCGTTCCGGCCAGCAGGAAGGATTGAGTTTTATAAACCCGGAAATGATCGAAAATGTACGGTTTTCCGCCGGAGGATTCGAGGCGCGCTATGGCGACAAGATGAGCTCGGTGCTTGACATCATCTACAAAAAACCGAAATATTTTGAAGGCTCTCTTACCGCAAGTCTTCTGGGTATAAGCGCCTATGCAGGAAATTCTATCGGGAAATTTACACAAATTACCGGCATTCGATACAAAACAACACGCTCGCTGCTCGGAACATTGGATACCAAAGGAGAATATAACCCTGACTTTATTGATTTGCAAACGTATATTACGTATTCTCTTTCTCCAAAACTGTCTGCCGATTTTATGGGAAACATGTCCGTCAATAATTACATTTTCATGCCGAAAATGAAGGAAACGATGTTTGGAACAGCCAGAAATCCGCGAATGTTTACTGTCGATTTCCTGAACAGTAAAGAGCGCGACAGATTTGAAACGCTCTTCGGCGCCTTAACGCTTAAATATACGTTGAACGACGATACGCAGTACGGGTTTCAAGCGTCGATGTTCAACAGCAACGAAGAAGAAACTTACGATATTACGGGGATTTACCGTCAGGATATTGCCGAAGCAGGTACTATCGATGAAGATATTCTTTCAACGCCGGGCGGCGCTTCCTATCACGAACATGCACGAAACAGGCTGAATGCGCAGGTGACAAATGTCGGTTTTTTTGTTCTGATAAAACCGAATGTCGCAAATACTTTGAAATCCGGCATAAATGTTCAGCATGAACGTATCATGGACAGAATCAGCGAGTGGGAAAGCCGCGATTCTTCGGGCTACAGCCTTCCGCAAACAGGCGCAACCGTAAATGTGGTTTCTAACCTTTTCTCGAACAATCAACTCGAAAGTCTGCGCTATTCCGCTTATGTTCAAAATATCTTCAAGTTCAGAATCCCGCAAGGCATGTTTACGTTAATTGCTGGCATAAGGGGAAGTTACTGGAATTATAACAAAGAATTTATTGCAAGTCCGAGATTTTCAGCAGGCTTTATTCCTAATGCCAATCAAAACCTGGTACTTCGTTTTGCATCCGGATTATATTATCAGCCGCCTTTTTATAAAGAACTTAGAATTATCGAAAAAGATACGTTCGGAAATAACTTCATCACACTCAACAGAGATCTGAAATCGCAACGTTCAACGCATTTTATCCTTGGCAGCGATTATAATTTCCGGGCAGCCGGACGACCTTTCAAGTTTACAGCCGAAATGTATTACAAAAAACTGGACAATATAAATCCCCACACAATAGACAACGTAAAAATCCGGTATTACGGCAAAAACTGCGCAACAGGATATACCGCCGGCCTGGATATGAAACTGTTCGGCGAATTTGTACAAGGAGCCGATTCATGGCTAAGCATTTCGCTCATAAAATCCCGACAAACCATCCATGACACATTGACCGTGCCGATGCCCAACGATCAGATGTATAACATATCGCTTTATTTTCAGGATTATTTCCCCGGCAACAAGCGCGCAAAAATAAGCCTGAAAGGTGTTTTGGCCGGCGGTTTGCCTGTAACGATACCCAATAAAGGCTGGGAATCGCATAAACAGACAGGTGGAAGACGCACCTCGCCCTATCGCCGCCTGGATATAGGTTTCTCATATCAGATTGCAGGAGGAGAAGACAGGATCATGGACAGACCGTTTTTTAACAATTTCAAAAATATCTGGCTTGGCGTTGACGTTTTCAATCTGCCGGATATAAACAATGCCAATTCATATTACTGGATTACGGATGTTTACAACAACCAGTATGCCGTGCCGAACTACCTTACCGGCCGCCAACTCAATTTCCGCATAAGCGTCGATTTCTGAGGAATAAAAAAAGTCTGTTGGATATATGATTTATTTCATGTAATTTTGCGGTGAAATCTTTTTTTAACTATGTTGACATATACACAACAGATAAAAGCGGATTGTAATCACATGTATCATGTTAATGCAGACATGATGCCTCACATACGATATTCCATAAAGCAATATAACCTGATATGACAGTACTGTTAAGTGAAAATATTATTTCGGCGCTCGGATTCACCTCCGAAGAAAACTATTTAAATGTAAAACAGAGCATCAGCGGATTAAAACGATATACCAACCGTTTCGGCATTCCCGAACCATTTATGGCTTCGGAGATTGACAATGAGCGACTCGAAGATACATTCGCTTCGATTGCACAGAAAACGAATCAAAAATATTCGAAACTCGAAAAAGCCTCGATATTGTCTGTTTATTACGCATTACAAAATACCGGCATCGTTCCTTCCGATAAAAAAGTTCTCTTTATTTTATCTTCAACAAAAGGTAACATTTTTCTTTTAAGCGAAGCAGAAAGAGATAACTATGAAGCGGAACAAATATACCTGTGGCGATCGGCAGAATTGATTTCAACGTTTTTCGGAAATAACAACAAACCTCTGGTGGTCTCGAATGCCTGTATTTCAGGACTCTCTGCGCTAATTGCCGCGCAAAGGTCTTTGCGTTCCGGACGTTATGATTACGCGATTATAACAGGTGCAGATATGCTTTCCAAATTTATAATCACAGGTTTTCAATCTTTCAAAGCCTTGTCTCAAGAAATCTGCAAACCGTTTGATATCAACAGGAAGGGCTTAAACATAGGCGAAGCCGTTGCAACAATAATACTTTCGGAAAAGAATGAAGCGCCAAACGGAAGTGTCGAATTTACGATTGCGGCCATCAGGAACGATGCCAATCATATATCTGGCCCCTCCCGAACAGGAGAAGGACTGTATCTTGCATTAAAAAAAGTTGTTGAAAACGTTGATATTAATGATTTTGCATTTATCAATACACATGGAACAGCTACTCCTTATAACGATGAAATGGAAGCGATTTCACTGGCAAGGGCAGGCTTACAAAACGTGCCTGTCAACGGTTTAAAAGGTTATTTCGGACACACATTGGGAGCGGCAGGCCTGCTGGAAAGCATTATTTCCGTCCTTGCATTGAAAGAAGGAACGCTCTTAAAGACTTACGGTTTTGAAACGCTCGGAGTATCAACCCCGCTGAATATTGTGAAACATACGATAACTGCATACGGTAAAAAACACTTTATCAAGTCGCTATCCGGTTTCGGAGGTTGCAACATTGCAGCACGGTATACTTTACATTGATTTTTTGATGTATATTTGCATTTTTTTATGAATTATATAAAATCATATTGCAGAATAACTCCCGATCAAGTTTTACTGAACGGCGAATTATATCATGAATATACCTGTAATAAGTTTGGTATTCATGATTTCCTGTTGTCTTTATACCATCGTATCGGGGTTGATTACCGCAAATTTTACAAGATGGATGCGCTCTCAAAACTCGGATTTTTATCATCGGAACTTTTGTTTGCCGCTTCCGACAGAGACACTCACAAAGAAGACACAGGCATTATCCTCTTCAATAAAAGCGCTTCGCTCGAAGCAGATGTAAAATACCAAAAGACGATTCAACACAGGAAAGACTTTTTCCCTTCTCCGTCGGACTTTGTCTATACACTCCCGAACATTGTTACGGGTGAAATTGCTATCAGAAATAAAATCCACGGCGAAACGGTTTTTTATATATTCCCCGAATTTCAGGGAGACAGGATATATGAAATCATAGAAGAAACACTGAGCTTTTCGGGAATGAATTTTTTGCTCGCCGGCTGGACGGAAATCGACGCCTTTGCCGATACGTTGAACAGTATGATATTACTTTGCCAAACAAGCGACAACAACTCGCTGCTTCAGCTTACTCCGGAAAATATTAATAAATTATATACAAATCAATAAACATAAAAAAAAACAATTATGGACGAACTAATTTTAGAATTAAAGAATGAGATTATTAAAGTTTTGAACCTCGAAGACATGAAACCCGAAGATATTACCGACGACGACATGCTTTTCGGCGAAGGGTTGGGACTTGACTCCATCGACGCCCTGGAGCTTATCGTATTACTTGAAAAAAATTACGGAATCAAGTTAAAAGATCCCTCCCAGGGGAAAGAGATTTTTAAATCCGTGCGTACGATGGCTGAATACGTTCAAGCAAACAGAGCAAAGTAATTTCAGGACAAAACATACAAAATAAAAGCATGGAAATCGTAATAACCGGTGCAGGAGCTGTCTCGGCGCTGGGAATCGGAAAAGCGGAAACATATAACTCTCTTCTAAACCGGCGTTCCGGCGTTGAAGTGATAAAATATTTAAAAACTTCGCATACATATTTGCCCGTAGGGGAAGTTAAATACAGCAACGAAGAATTGCACGAAATGTTGAACATTCCGCAGTCAGAAGCCTGCATCCGTTCCTCGCTGATTGCCATACCTGCCGTTAATGAGGCCGTAAGACAGGCAAAAATAGAAGACCGTTCGGAATTGAAAGTTGCATTTTTATCCGGAATCACCGTTGGCGGAATGGACAAGGCTGAGGAATATTATGCCGATTTTCTGAACAATGATTCAAAAAATGCTTACATAGATTTGAATGATTGCGGTTCCTGTACGGAACAAATAGCCGATTGTTGCGGTGGTTTTCAGATGGTTTCAACGATAGTGACAGCCTGTTCGTCTTCGGCGAATACCATCATGATGGGAGCGGATTTAATCAAAACAGGACATGCCGATATTGTAGTTGCAGGCGGCTGCGAATGTCTGTCACGTTATCATGTAAACGGCTTCAACACCCTCATGATCTTGGATAAAGAACTTTGCAAACCCTTCGACAGAGACCGTACAGGTATAAATCTCGGCGAAGGCGCAGGATACATTGTTCTTGAATCCGCAAAAAATGCAAAGAAAAGAAATGTCGCCCCCCTTGCCATATTATCCGGATATTATAACGCCTGCGATGCTTTTCATACGACCGCTTCTTCGCCCAATGGCCTCGGACCATATCTCGCAATGAAAGGAGCGCTGGAAAATGCCGGATTGAATCCCGAAGATATCAACTACCTGAATGCCCACGGTACGGGAACGCTTAATAACGATTTAACGGAAGGAATGGCTATCATGCAACTTTTCGGCGAAAATATACCGCCTGTTGCTTCCATAAAAGCCTTTACAGGGCATACCACAAGTGCGGCAGGAGCTTTTGAAGCCGTCGTCTCAATTTTGGCTGTTCAAAATAATTTCCTGCCCGTAAATCTGAATTTCAAGAACAGAATCGAAGAACTGAATTTCTCTCCCCTAACCGCTTCCGAACATCTGCCCACCGTAAAACACGTCCTGTCAAATTCTTTCGGATTCGGAGGCAACGATTCGACAATCATTTTTTCAAAATTTGATAACATTAAACATTAACATTCCATGTCTGTTTATATACAATCGGCCAATCAAATCTCCGTTCAGAAGCCGCTTTCAGACGAATGGCTTTCCAGCCCTGTTCTGTACAGCGAAAAACGTGTTCCGGCAAAAGATCCCGACTTCAAAGCCTTTTTATCGCCATTGATGTCGCGGAGAATGTGTAACCTGCTAAAACGGGCAGTCGTACTTTCCCGCCTAACATTGAAAGAAGCGCAAGTGGAAATACCCGATGCAATCATCAGCGGGACAGGACTGGGCTGTATTGAAAACACGGAAAAGTTTCTCGCCTCAATATCCGATAACGATGAACAGTTTCTTCAACCGACCTTTTTCATGCAGTCCACCCATAACATTTTAAGCTCGACCATTGCAATAGAACTGAAATGTCACGGATACAACAATACATTTGTACACCGGGGAGTATCATTCGAAAACGCTTTGCTCGACGCAATGATGCAATTCGAGCTTAAAAATATAAATACTTTATTACTGGGAGGATATGACGAACTGACAGACCATTATTACACCTTTTTCGACAGACTGGGACTATGGGATTTTCAACCCGGAGATACGTATAAAAAGAAATCTTTTGCTGCAGAAGCAGCTGTCGGCATGCTGCTTGCAAATAAAAAAAACGACAACACCCTGTGCGAAATCAATTCCGCAGTATTGATGTACCAGCCTGAAAACGGACAAGTCAGAAAATCACTTGAAACCATCCTCGAAAAAGCCTGCTGCAAACCCGAAAATATCGACGCTCTGGCTACGGGCATCAATACGATTCCTGCAAACGATGCCGTTTATAATGATTTTATACGCAACACCTTCGGAACACTACCCGTTATGTGCTACAAACACCTCTTCGGCGAATCATGGTCGGCTCCGGCGCTGGGAATCTATGCTGCTGCCAAGTGTCTCAAAAAAAATACAATACCCGGATTCATGCTTGACGCTACGGAAACAGATTTGAAAGATGTAAAACGAATTCTCTTCTACAATCATTGCAAAAATAAATCACATTCATTAATACTCTTATCGTCATGCTGAAATTAATATGCTGTTCCCTGATACAATGCATGTTTCTGGCAGGAGGCCAGGTCTTTTTAAAATTTGCGCTCGCAAGAATGGGCGAGTTTAGCTGGAGATGGAAATTTTTCGCCGCCTTTCTCACCAACTGGCATTTTGCAGCATCGGGCATTTCCATGTTGATGGCCTCCTTAATATGGTTTTATATTATAAAACATTACGAACTCTCGCTGGCATACCCGCTCACGAGCCTTAGCTATATTTTCGGAACATTGGCGGCGCTGTTTATTTTCAACGAATCCGTGCCGGCAATGCGATGGATTGGCGTCGCTTTCATCATGATTGGCGTCGCTTTCCTTTCAAAACCGGCTTGATTAATAATTCAAGATTTAAGATGTGCAAAGAGCGTTTTTTTCTCAAGAAAAAAAGTTTTCCACCCTGAATACAAGTCTTCCACTATGGAAAAAGAGTCTTCCGACAGGGCAAAAAAGTCTTTTTCTCAAGAAAAAAAGTTAAGATTTAGTGGTTAGTGGTTAACGGTTAATGGTCAGTGACAAGTACCACGTCATTGCGAACGCAGTGAAGCAATCCAGGAAAAATAATTTAAGATTTAACCCAACTTGGCCAAAATCATCCAAAAAACAAGGGAAAACGAGATAATTAAACGAATAGTAATATTGATATATCATTGTTAGTCAAATAATTGCAAAGTATATGATTGCGAAAA
>JAITJX010000022.1 GCA_031278765.1 Tannerella sp.
CTGCGAAAGCGCGGTCACCTCGCCGTCCACGAAAAGCGGGAGCAATACCTGCTTGGTCTGGCAAAAAAAGAGGCGAAGAAACAAATCGCCGCCTGCGCCGAAAACCGGAACTGCAAGGAATGCGCGACATGCAAAATCCTTGAGAACTACAAGGATATGTTGGTATTATATGATTGGCTTGAAGAAAATTATGAAAAATAAGGAAATAGAACTCGGACTGTTCGATGAAATCTTTGAACAGGAGGCAATTGTGAACATCCAAAAGTTCGCAAGAATCGCCAAAGCCGAAGGTCTGACCGTCGAACTTGGATTTTCAGGCGGCAAAGACAGTATTGTCTGCTATTCGCTCTGCAAGAGGGCGGGAATACCGTTTACCGCAGTCTTTCACTACGCCTTCGAATCGCCGGAAGTAGTCAGTTTCATCAAAGAAAAATATCCGGATGTAATCATCCAGAAAAGGGAAAAATCCTATTTTCAACTGATTAAAAAAAAACAATTTTTGCCGACAAAAGATATACGATTTTGCTGTGAGTATTTCAAGGAGAACTCGAAAAACGCGGTAATAATAGGCATTAGAAAAGAGGAAAGCGCCGGAAGGATGAAGCGAAAATTATTCGGAATAAGGAAAATAAAAACCTTAAAAAAATACGCGGAGATGAACGTGTTTCAGGAAAATTGTATAGAGAAGGGGAAAAACAGCCCTATCGAACTGCGTCCAATTCTTTATTTTTCAGAGGTCGAAGTCTGGAGTTACATCCGGAAATACAACTTGCCGTATCCCTCGTTATACGACGAAGGGCAACGCCGGTGCGGATGTATGCTTTGCCCGCTGGCGGGATTAAGAGACAACATGTATTACCTCAAAAAATATCCAAACCTGCTACCGTCGTTCAACCGGAATGTAGCGCAAAAACTGCCTATCGACTTTATCTTTAACAGAGGAGATAACGAAACAGAGATGAAGGACGACCCTTACCGATTCCTGCTGTATTGGCTATCGGCATCGTTCCGTCCGTCGAAAAGGGGAAAAAAATTAGCAGATAATTATTTAAAAGAAAACAGGTTATGAATGAGAACATTCTATTTATTAATCCTAACGGATATTACGAAGATGTGAGGACAAAATTATTGTTGCCAAAATCAACAAGGAAGCCGCGATGCTTTGATTTCTTTGCAGGCTGCGGCGGGTTCTCTACTGGATTTATACGGGCAGGATGGGAAGTTGTGGGCATGAACGAAATAGATTTTTCCGCAATGCTTAGTTACTGCGTTAATTTATCGAAGCAACCGCTAAATATATTTTGGGATACACCGGAACGCGGAGAAAAATTAAACAAATTTTTAAAAAAACACATAATCACTTCAAACAAGAGATATTACAAACAATGTCGTATAGACCACACGAGCGAATCTTTAACATTCCCGACGCTTCCCGGAACAGGCTGGATTTTGTCGCAAGAACTTTTAGGTGAAAATTTCCCGCCTGTAAAAAATATTTTCGTGGCAGATATTAAAAACCTTACAGGCGACATTATTTTGGAGCGCATAGGAATGAAACGCGGCGAGTTGGACGGAGTTTTAGGCAGTCCGCCTTGTCAAGGTTATTCAAAAGCAGGTCGGCAAGATATTAATGACCCGCGTAATGAATTGATATTTGAATATGCTCGAATGATTGTGGAGTTAAGACCAACAACATTCATAATGGAAGAAGTACCCAACATCGGCAATTTCAAAACGCCGAGAGGCACATTCGTTCTTGAAGAATTTGGTATGATACTCGACGAAGGGGGCTATATGGAGTTTTCGCAGTTTTGCGAGGCACAAAAATTTGTCCCTCAATCGAAACGGTTTAAAAAATTTAAACCCGTAAGAAACATGGGTGAAAACGAAAGAAAAATTTACGAAAAAAGAAAAAAGACGGGAAAACAGAATAATCCCAATCAAAAAACATTATTTTAAATGAAACGAATAATCCAAATATCAGAAAAAGAATACAAAGAACTTGCAGAAAAAGCAAGTTATAATCAGGTAGAAATAGAACGTCTGGCTCGTGAAATGTACGAGAAAAAAGGCGTTTTTAGAATAGAATTGGAAATCAGTGTCCACCAAGATTACCACGAAGTTATATCTTTTAACGTCACCTCTTGGGTTAGCGACACGGACAGGTATGAACTGTCTTATGAGGCACGACATAAGATTATGGAATATGCACAGAAGAAAATGCAAGATTTAATGACGCGCAAATTCGGACGGCAAATAAACAACATAAATTTATGGAATAAACGCCTTGATTCACTGCGCAAATGGAAATGGAAGTTTATCGGGCTAACGGTTTTCGGATGGCTTGCTGCATTGGCAATACTTATTATTAACATTTTAAATTAAAAAGAAAAAGAATTACAGCTCGTTTCGTTCGAGCAAGCAAAAAAGCTCAAAAAATTGGGCTTTGACTGGAAGTGTCTTTGTTATTACGTCAAAGACAACTGCAAGTACGATTTTTTTGATTTTGTAACAATCAAAAAAAGTGATAAAGATTGTATCTACCCATTCGAGGTCTTTGAACACAATCATAACGGGAAAGAGGGGTATTTTTCCGTTCCACCCGTCGCATTGGCGTTGAAGTGGATGATGGACGAGAAAGGGTTTGATTATTCGATTTTTAAAGAGAGATACATGCCGCTCAACAACACGCAAGGATACGATGCCGCCGAATCGGCTTTATTAGACGAATTATTAACCATTTTGGGAAAGGAGAAAAAGAAATGAGAACAGCAGAAAAAATATGGGCTGATTATTTGGATATAATCAGCCAAATGGAGGAAGCCACAAATGACGGAGTATCGTTGTACCACATGGACGGAATGCGTTCCGCGATTCACGCGGAACTAAACCAATATTACGGGCAACTTATTGGGACGTATGCAGGCGGGTTTAATCCCGAAGCGTTAAAGGAGTATACCAACAATTTGGATAAGCTTATTCGCTATTTAGAAGGCTTCAATTGGGGTGGACAGATATACGAAAAAATATCCCGTTACTTTAACACCCAATACGGGTGCATAATGATTTCAAAAATCGGAAAAGGATATGAAAGCAATTAACGGGAAGGCGATTTATTCGCCAAAGGGCAGGGCGGCAGAGTACGGAAGATATGCCTGCAACTTCTACGTCGGCGGCGACAAACCCACGCTCAAAAAGTGTTTCAAAAGCGAAGGCCACGCTTTGGAAGTGTTTGAAAAGGAGCTGTTGCAAAATTTGCAACAGCTGCAAGAACATGGGCTGTTCTTTTCGTTCACAACCGATCCGATGGTGTCGACGACAATAGACTTGACGATATGGGCTTGTCATATTTGCTTCAGACAAAATGTAAAAGTAAAAATCCTCACAAAAAAGGCTGGGATATGGTTTGATAATTATTTTACGCGATTTAATGAGTTCTTCCCTTACGAGGAGAATCTAAGCGAAAAAATTTCTTTTGGCTTCACATTAACCGGTCACGATGAACTCGAACCCAACGCATCGACCAACGCCGAACGCATCGAAGCAATGCGGCAGTTGCACGATGCGGGTTTCATAACGTGGGCGTCCATTGAGCCGGTGATTGACTTTGAAAGTAGTTTTAAAATGATTAGGGACAGCCGCCATTTTTGCGATTTATACAAAATCGGGCTTGAAAGCGGGCGCAAGTATGATAAGGGCGAATTGAAAGTATTTTATTATAAGTGCATTGACTACGTCGGAGAATACGACGCAAAAATCTATTTCAAAGACAGCCTTTTGAAGGCGGCCGGAATACGTCGCGAAGAATTGCCGGAAAACTGCGTAACAAGGGAGTATGACATTTTTAAAAATAGATGGTTATGAAACAGAGGATTAAAATTTACCGGATGCCGATTGCGAGGGTGTTTCCGGCAACGCATCCCAGAGCGGGTGAAAAAACACATTTTACGCAGGCAATTATTAACGGGCAAGGTTGTTCAGTGTGTTCTGGAAGGCATAGTTCAGTTATCTGTATTGACTTGAATTGTAATGACGCGTCAATTGTAAAGAAAATACACACTATCCGCGTCTTCAAACCAAACTCAAAAAAGACTTGGACGGATAAAATCCGCGAAGTAAAGGACGGCAAAGCCGTATTAGTCGTCTATCAGTGGGACGGTAAACCTTATAGCAAAGAAGGCAATACCACCCTGTTCGTGTTCGGAACAGACCAGACGCAAGGCTTTATCAACGAACAGTACAAATGCGCTATCCCCATTATCGACAGCGGAATTGGCGTGCAGAAAGCGCTCTTTGTAGATGAGTTGG
>JAITJX010000033.1 GCA_031278765.1 Tannerella sp.
CGACGTCGACATGAAAAGGATTGTCGAAGAAGGCGACTTTGAACTGCAAGCAGGCGGCTCGTCCGACGATATAAAATTGAAAAAGACAGTCAATGTAAGAGCGTCGCGCCCCGTTCCGGCTACCTCCGGCAAAAGGTAAATTACCATTCCGTATCAGACAGGAACAGTTATCGATTTATAGTAAGTTTAGCCTGTAAACTAATAAGCTGTCTAATAAGCTTTTTCGGTCGTTACCGGAAGTTTTCAGGTAATTACTTGGAAACTTCAAGTAACTACCTGAAATTTCCAAGTTGTTACCGGAAAACGATGTAAGGATACAAGTATTTATATCAACGTGCATATATGGCAAAAGGAGAACTTCTTCACAGAAGGTCTCCTTTTTACAGGTTTTAATTAGGTATTAGTTTCTAAGGCAAAAAGATTGTTTAGGTTATCGGTGCAAAGGTGAGCCTTTTTTATGACCTCGCCAAATAATTTTTTATATTCTACAACATGTTTTTGATTTTTTTTTATATTTTATGCTAAAAGTTCCGAATTTTAACATTCGAAGCGCACTTCAGAGCCTTTTGCCGCTTCATTAACCGCATCATTTTGGTAAACAATATTACCGTTTACGAAAGTTTTCCACACAGAATTTTTAAAGGTATATCCCTCGAAAGGCGACCATTTACATTTATATAAGATGTTATTTTTTGTTACGGCATATGATTTTTTCGGATCAATTAATACAATATCAGCATAATATCCTTCTTTTATATATCCGCGTCTGTCGATTCCGTACAGGTCGGCAGGATGATGGCACATTTTTTCTACGACTTTTTCCTTTGTAAAAATTCCTTCATCAGCAAGTTCAAGCATAATCAGCAAAGAATGTTGTACCAACGGTCCTCCAGAGGCAGCCACCAGACAAGTGCCTTCTTTTTCAGACAGGAGATGTGGTGCATGATCGGTAGCTACTACGCTTATGATATCTTCTTTTACGGCCTTTTGTAAAGATTCCCTGTCGTATGAGGTTTTAATTGCAGGATTCCATTTGATTAGATTTCCTAATCGCTTGCAATCCTTTTCGCAAAACCAGAGGTGATGAATACACGCTTCTCCGGTTATTTTTCTTGATTTAATTTCTCCTCTGTCAAGCAGTTCTAATTCTTTGGAAGTCGAAAGATGAAGAATATGAAGCCTCGCGCCAAGTTTTTTAGCCAGCTCAACCGCCTCCGACGAAGAAGCGTAACAGGCATTTGCGCTCCTTATTTTTGAATGAAACGATATATCCAGATTCTGGCCGTATCGAGAGATGTAATATGCTTTGTTTTTTTTTATAATATCCTCTTTTTCGGCATGTACAGCAATCAACATATCTGTTTCGCCGAAAAAGCGTTTAAACGAATCCTCGCGATCTACAAGCATATTTCCGGTCGAAGCTCCAAGAAACAGTTTTATTCCCGGAATGCGCTTCTTGTCAAGTAAATGTATTAATTTTACATTTTCATTGGTTCCGCCGAAAAAAAATGTATAATTGGCGGCTGAAACTTCTGCCGCACGCTCAAATTTCCAGTCGAGATCTTCGACAGTAACAGTTTGCGGCATTGTATTAGGCATATCCATAAAAGTAGTAACGCCTCCGGCTACGGCGGCATGACTTTCACTCCGGATATCGCCTTTATGGGTCAAACCCGGCTCACGAAAATGCACATGGTCGTCAATCACTCCGGGCAATAATAATTTTCCGGAAGCGTCAATTTCATACACATTATCCATAATATCCACAATATCCATACAGGAATTATCTTCAAAAACCCCTGTAATGAAATTTCCTTCAATCAGAACCGCTCCTGAAAAAGAACGCCCTTCATTAATTATTAATGTATTTTTGATTAAGATTTTCAATTTTCAACTCATCTTCTTCGGATACTGACGGAAAAGACTCCACCATTTCAGTTGAAGTACGCCAAACAACGCTTCCCCAAAAATAGAAGAATTCATCTTTGAAGTCCCAAATACCCTGTTTATGAATATAATGGGAACTTCAACCAATTTAAAGCCGCATTTGAAAGCAGAAAATTTCATTTCTATCTGAAAGGCATAACCTTTGAAACGAATCTTGTCAAGTTCAATTGTTTCAAGTACTTTCCTGCGATAACACTTGAATCCTGCAGTCGTGTCTTTGATGTTCATTCCTGTGATCAAACGAACATAAACCGAAGCAAAATAAGACATTAACATACGTCCGAGGGGCCAGTTCACAACATTCATGCCATTGCAGTAGCGTGAACCGATGGCTATATCAGCGCCATGTGCTGCACATGCGGCATAAAGTTCGGGCAAATCGTTGGGATTATGGCTAAAATCGGCATCCATCTCGAAAATAAAATCATATCCATGCTCGATCGACCACTTGAAACCGCAGATATAAGCTGTTCCAAGTCCTTGTTTTCCTGAACGCTCTATAATAAACAGTCGGTTTGAAAATTCCTGTTGCTGCAGATGTTTCACAATTTCGTCCGTACCGTCGGGTGAACCATCGTCAACGATCAGAATATCAAATTTTTTATCCAATCCAAATACGGCTCTTATAATATTTTCGATGTTTTCTTTCTCATTATAAGTCGGTATTATTATTACGCTGTCAGACATACTTTTATTCAATTAAGTTTCTTTATTGGAGTGTAAAGATACGAAGAATTTGGAAATTCTACCAACTCTTTTGCCGGAATCAATTATTTTTTCGATAAATTTTATGAAAATACAAATAACAATGGCATTTTTTTCTTACTTTTGTCCTTCAATAATCAAAATGAAATGGAGAAAATTTTAATTACGGGAGGCGCAGGATTTATCGGCTCTCATTTGTGTGACAGGCTGATAAAGGAAGGTTGTGATGTGATTTGTCTTGACAATTATTTTACGGGAAGTAAGGATAACGTACGTCATTTGATTGGTAATGACCGCTTTGAGCTGGTGCGGCATGATATCACAACATCTTATTATGCCGAAGTGGATAAGGTTTTTAACCTTGCTTGCCCTGCTTCGCCGGTTAATTATCAGCACAATCCGATAAAAACGCTTAAAACGTCTATTTACGGTGCGCTGAACATGTTAGGTCTTGCCAAGCGTCTGAAAGCAAAAATTTTACATGCTTCTACGAGTGAAGTTTACGGCGATCCGACCATTCACCCGCAAGTGGAATCATACTGGGGAAATGTGAATCCGATAGGGATACGTTCCTGTTATGATGAAGGAAAACGTGCAGCGGAAACGCTTTGCATGGATTATCACCGTCAGCATGGCATTAAGATAAAAATTATCAGGATTTTCAATACTTATGGTCCGCGAATGGACAAAAACGATGGTCGTGTGGTTTCAAACTTTATCGTTCAGGCGCTTTGCGGGAAAAATATTACCATTTATGGAGATGGATTGCAGACACGTAGTTTTCAATACATTGATGACCTCGTTGAAGGTATGATTCGTATGATGAACACAGGGGACGATTTCACAGGGCCTGTAAACATCGGCAATCCGGAAGAATTTTCAATGTTAGAACTTGCCAGTGAGGTGATTAAATTGACAGGCAGTAAATCGAAAATTATTTTTGAACCTTTGCCACAAGATGACCCGAAACAGCGTAAACCTGACATTTCGCTTGCATTCGAGAAATTAGACGGATGGAAACCACAGGTGAACCTGGAAACGGGTTTGAAAAAGACAATCGAATATTTTGACGAATTATTACGTAGAGGTACAACACACTGCGTCTGAAAGGAGAAATAACGATTAGTGGAAATACATGCCCTCCTTTCGCTATACGAAAACCATCCGCAAATCAATGCGGTCTTTTCGTTGCCCGAAAAAAATATCATTTTATCGGGACTTAACGGTTCAAGTAAAGCACTAATTACTGCTACTTTATATAAAAAAAAGGGGGGTGTTTTTTTGTGTCTGCTCAATGACCTTGAGGATGCAGGTTATTTTTATAATGATATGACACAACTTCTTGACGATCGGAATGTTTATTTTTTTCCGTCTGCTTATTCCAGACATATCAAATATGGTCATGTTGATTCGGCGAATGAGATACTTAGAACGGAAGTGCTCGCTCTGTTGCAGGAAGAAAAAAATACAATGATTATAGTTTCCTATCCTGATGCGGTTTCAGAAAAAGTATTATCGAAAAAGGTTTTGCAGGAAAACACATTTTCGATTCATATCGGCGAAAAATTAGACATTATGTTTGTATCTGATATGCTTGACAGTTATGGTTTTGAGCATACGGATTATGTCTATGAACCCGGTCAGTATGCTATGAGAGGCAGTCTTTTGGATATTTTTTCTTTTTCAAATGAATATCCTTTCAGGATTGATTTTTTCGGCGATGAAATAGAATCCATCAGAAGTTTTGATGTTGAATCGCAACTTTCAAAGGACAAGCTTACCGAAGTACACATTATTCCGGAGATTAGTAAACATGAAGAAGCGGATACATCACTGTTTGATCTGCTCCCGGACAGGACGGTTATCGTTTCTCAAGACATTGAATGGTGCAGGGAGCGAGTAAGCGCTTTGTGGGACGAAGCGCCTGTAAATAAAGATAGTGAAGGTTTTCGAGATATTGAAACAATGCGCAAAAAACTGATTGCGCCGGATGTTTTCGCAAAATCCGTAAAAAAGTTTCAAAACATTCATTTTCAGAAAAATATCTACTCAATTGGTCCTGATATTCCATTCGAAACATCACCTCAACCTTTGTTTCGGAAAAATTTTGATTTGGTAAGCGAATCTTTAAAAAACTATATTTCGGCTGGTTATCAACTGTTTATTTTGTCGGATAGCGCAAAACAGACCGACAGAATCAAAGATATTTTCAGCGACAGAAGCGATAATATTTCGTTTACTGCTGTAAATCATACTGTTCACGAAGGTTATATTGATAACGGTATCAAAATTTGCCTGTTTACCGATCATCAAATTTTTGGCCGTTTTCACAAATACAGCCTGAAAAGCGACAGGGCGCGCGGAGGAATGCTGACGCTTTCACTAAAAGAACTTAACCAATTTTCAGCCGGCGATTATATTGTACATATTGACCATGGTATCGGGCAATTCGGCGGTTTGGTCAGAACGGATGTGAACGGAAAACTGCAAGAAGCCGTAAAACTGATATATAAAAACAATGACGTCATTTTTGTAAGTATTCATTCGCTTCACAAACTTTCAAAATACAAAGGAAAAGACGGCGAACCGCCTCAATTGAACAAACTCGGCACGGGCGCCTGGGAGAAAATGAAAGACCGCACCAAGAAGAAAGTCAAAGACATCGCCCGCGATTTGATAATATTGTATGCCAAACGAAAAGGCGAAAAAGGATTTGCATTCTCGCCGGACAGTTTTTTGCAGGATGAACTTGAAGCAAGTTTCATGTACGAAGATACGCCAGACCAGTTGAAAGCAACAAATGAAGTAAAAAACGACATGGAACGGGAACGTCCAATGGACAGACTTATTTGCGGAGATGTTGGTTTCGGCAAAACGGAAATATCCATTCGCGCAGCATTTAAAGCCGTTACCGACAATAAACAAGTGGCAATCCTTGTGCCGACAACCGTTTTGGCATTTCAACATTACCAGACATTTAAAAAACGGCTTGAAGAATTTCCGTGTACAATAGACTATATCAGCCGCGCACGTACGACAGGAGAAACAAACAAGATACTTGAGAGGCTGCAAAACGGAGATCTTAACATAATTATAGGAACACATCGACTGGTCGGAAAAGACGTAAAATTCAAAGATTTAGGATTGTTGATTATTGATGAGGAACAAAAATTCGGCGTATCGGTAAAAGAGAAACTTCGTCAAATGAGATCAAACGTGGATACGCTGACCATGACGGCAACCCCCATTCCGCGAACATTGCAATTTTCGCTTATGGGGGTGCGAGAGCTTAGTAATATCAACACTCCGCCTCCGAATCGCTACCCTGTACAGACTGATATTGAACGCTTCAACCCCGATGTCATTCGCGAAGCCATCGAATTTGAGATGAGCCGTAACGGACAGGTTTTTTTTATAAATAACAGAATACAGAATATTTATGAAATTGAAACGCTTGTGAAACGGGAAGTACCTGATGCCCGTACTGTTATTGGACACGGGCAAATGGACGCCGAAAAACTTGAAAAAAACATTCTTGATTTCATAAATTACGAATACGACG
This sequence comes from Tannerella sp., assembly GCA_031278765.1. Lineage (GTDB taxonomy): Bacteria > Bacteroidota > Bacteroidia > Bacteroidales > Tannerellaceae > Tannerella. Next base: position 6,215 of record JAITJX010000033.1, read on the forward strand.
TCCTGATCGCTACGACAATCGTCGAAAACGGAATTGACGTTCCGAACGCCAACACCATAATAATCAATAATGCACACCAGTTCGGACTTTCGGAACTTCACCAACTGCGCGGACGCGTGGGACGCAGCAACAGAAAAGCCTTTTGCTATCTGCTTGCACCGCCGCTTTCAACTTTACCGTCCGAATCGCGACGCCGACTGCAGGCGCTTGGAAATTTTGCCGAACTGGGGAGCGGTATTCATATCGCCATGCAAGACCTCGACATACGCGGCGCAGGAAACATGCTTGGCGCCGAGCAAAGCGGTTTCATTGCCGACATCGGGTATGAAACTTATCAAAAAATCCTCGAAGAAGCCGTTGATGAACTGAAAGCGGAAGAATTTTCCGAACTGTACAATTCCGAAAATGAGGTCAATGATACGGTTTTTGTTCGTGAAACATTCATTGAAAGCGACCTCGAGCTCTTGTTCCCGCCCGTCTATATTCCAAACGATACCGAGCGTGTAAGCATCTATCGAGAATTAGATAAGATTGAAGATGACAGGCAACTCGAAAATTTTGTTGCCCGATTGACAGACCGTTTCGGAGCAATCCCCAGGGAAGGAAAAGAGTTGATTCGGATAGTGCGCCTGCGTTGTATCGGGAAACAGCTGGGGTTAGACAAAATTGTATTGAAACGGGGAATTATGAATATTCACTTTGTCAGGGATAATAATAGCCCTTATTATTATAGTAATGCGTTCGGAAAAGTGCTTGCCGGCATACAAAAACACCCGAAAAGATGCGAACTCAAAGAATCCGCCGGAAAACGAAGCCTGACGATCAAAAACATACCCGACGTCCGTACCGCTTGCGCTCTTCTTGAAGAAATGCTTATTCTATGATAAAAATTATCCTTCGTTTGCTTTATTCGTTACAAATAAATAATTTTGTGGCGGTTTTTCGGATATCCGGACGACATTCCGGCTTTTTGTAAGTATTGTCCAAGATTACAAATATAAAATATATGTATATGAAAAAAATTCAATTATTTCTGTTAATGTTTGTATGTGTGCAAATCAATATTTTGGCGCAAAAAACAATTAACTTAAACAATGAAAATACCAATTTCCGGTTAAGTTTAAAGAAAGCGGCAGCGCCTGCCGGTATTCCGCAGGAATATTTAAAAAAAGCAAAAGCTGCGAGATTTTTCGCACTTAATCCCGCTTTGCAGCGCGCAGAAAGCGTTAATATTGACGATGCGGTTAATTTGCAGTTGTTTGAAAACAACAGTTACGCAGCGCACATCAGCAAAATTGTTACCGATGTGAATGGAACTTTGACGCTCTCCTTGCAACTGATCGACTATCCTATGGCTTTTGCCTTGATCGTTACCGAAAAAACGGGAAAATCGCTTGTTAACGTATCAATTCCCGAACTCAGGCAGTCGTTTTCCACTTGCTGCGACATCTATTCCGACGTATATTACTTGATAGAAATTGACGAAGAAAAACAAATTCACCAGGAATGTAAAGACACTGCGCCTGTTCCCGAAGAAATAATGATAAATGCCGGAGAAAAAACGGAGGGAAACGCGTTACCACCGATAAGCCTTCGGGCAGACTGCTCGCCAAACACAAATTCAGGCGCCGACGACCCTGCGCAAATCGACCTTTTAATCGTTTATACAACGGCGGCGAAAAATTCAGTGTATGCACTCCAAAAAGGAGGGATAAATAATGTCATTGCATCAATGATCGCTCTGGGAAATACCAGTCTGAGCAACAGCCAAACGGGAATAACTTTGAATCTCGTACATTCGGCAGAGGTCGCCTATTCGGAAACAAATGAGATGGACGTTTCGCTTGCGCGTTTACAAAGCGTTTCGGACGGTTATATGGACGATGTTCATGCATTGCGGAAACAGTATGGCGCCGATTTGGTGCAACTGGTTTCAACCGATGCAGGAGGCGGTTATGGTTACGTGCTTAACAATGACAAGGGGAGTCTCGGATATGGATTTTCGGTTGTCAATGTTACACAAGTCGGCGATACTTATCCCTGTTCCGTTCACGAATTTGGACACAACCTGGGCTTGGGACACGGCGCACAGCATATTATTAACAAGTCAACAGGCATTTTCGATTATTCATACGGATGGACCTGGTTTGGAACAGAGACCAATCCCAAAGGTACAAAAAAATATTGCTCGGTAATGTCTTACTGGAGCGCTGAAAATTATTCAGACAACATTAAGGGATACAATGTACCTTACTTTTCCAATCCAAACGTTACGCATCAGGAACAACCCACCGGACATGAACAAATAGCCGACGCCGCGCGCAGTCTAAGAGAAACCAAACATGTTGTTGCCTTTTATGACAATAAACTGGCTAATCAACCCGATGTTCCGACAAACATTACCGTCTCGAACCCAACAGATCATGGCGCTACCTTCAGTTGGGAGGCCGCCGATAATGTAGATACAGTCAGAGTTTGTACTCCTGTCAGCGGAAATATGTACAGGTATTGGTGGACTACAGAAACATCTATAACGATTAGTCATTCGGTTTCATTCTCGCCATGCCAGACTTACAATTTTTTCATTATGGCGGGAAATGCATGCAACGATTATGTCAGAAGTCAGACAATGACATTCAATACGGCATGTTCGGCAACCGTAACCTCCGTAACCGTCACCCCGTCTTCGGCTTCCGTCGAAAAGGGGCAGACGCAAACTTTCTCGGCGAAGATAAATGGTACAGGGAATCCGGAGCAAACCGTTACGTGGGATGTAGAAAATGAAAACTCATCATCTACAAACATCAATTCTTCGGGATTGTTACAGGTAGCGGCAAATGAAACAGCCTCTCTCCTCACAGTCAGGGCTACTTCTAAGCTCAATACCGCCATAAGCGGAACAGCAACGGTGAAAGTGACCACGCCACAGCCAACGACATACACCATCACCGCAATGGCAGGCGATAATGGAAGCATTGCGCCCAGCGGCTCGATTACGGTAGAGGCCGGCGATAACAAAACATTCACTTTCTCGCCAAACTCAGGCTATCAGGTCGATCAAGTGAATGTGGACAATTCAAACGTCTCATTCTCCGGCAACAGTTACACGTTTAATAACGTGCAGGCGAATCATAAAATCAACGTTACGTTCAAAGCAATCCCACCCATCACTTACTCCCTCTCCCTTTCCTCCAGCAACACTTCCTGGGGTACGGTTTCAGGCGGCGGTACATACAACGCCGGCACATCCGTAACGGCAACGGCAACTCCAAAAAACGGCTACCGTTTCGTCCGC
>JAITJX010000117.1 GCA_031278765.1 Tannerella sp.
GATTGATGTATAAATAGCCTTTAAGACTAATGCTTTTTGAAGGTGCTATGGATATTTTTTGCCTGTTTTTCATTACTTTTTTTCTTTTTCATTTGGATATTAACTTAGGATGCCATGTGCCGACGCACATGAAATCCCGCTAAGGCGGGATTGGGCGTTAGCCCTACTGACTTTCACGTTAGCCGGATTGACTTTTCCGGTTTGTTCAACCGGTTTTTGACAGGGACATGTATCTGCTTTTCGCATCGCTGTAAACTGTTTTTTGAATTACGCTGCAAAGTTAGAGGGGTATTTTCAAACCGCTGTCATGTGAGGATGTGCCAACCCGTACCAAACCGCGGCCAACCCCGGCCACTTGCCGGGAACTTGGAAAATCATCCGTTTTTTCTATATTCTTTTGCAGAAAATTGAATATGCAAATCAGTAATGACATACATAAACAGGGATGTACGGATTGATAAAAGCAAAACGGTAAATCCATACAGAATCAAGTAAACAGGGAAGCAAAGAAATAAAACAATAAGTATGCAAAGAAAAAAAGATATGAATAAGCAAAAATGCAAATCCGCGATGAAACGGTTATTCAGTGAAGCAACGCTTCACGGGATTGCCGGAGTACATACATGCCAAAGTATTGTTGTACTGACGCAAATCAGTCTTGTCGTGCTGACGTACTGTCGTATGGCAATATGGATTTATTTCAACAGGGAAGCAAAAAAGTAAATCTCTAAATCAGCAATGAAACGTGTTTATAGATCAATAATTATTTACTTATTAAAAGATTCAAATCAATGAAAAAGGAAACATTATTTGTAGCCTTCTCCACTCAAAAGGGTGGCATGGGCAAAACGGCAATGACGGTACTCGCCGCGAGTTACCTGCATTACGCAAAAGGCTGCCATGTAGCCGTCATCGACTGCGATTTCCCGCAGCAAAGCATTGTCAAGGAACGCAAACGTGACAACGAGCTGGTCATCAACGACATGTATTTCAAACGGGCGGCATACGAACAGTTCCGTTCGCTGGGCATCAAAACTTATCCCGTCAAGGGCAGCCTGCCAGAAAACGCCGTTGAGGAAGCCCAGACGCTGATGGAGAACTCTGAAAAGCCGTTCGACGTGATTTTCTTCGACCTTCCCGGAACGCTCAACAGCGAAGGCGTGTTGAAAACGCTTGCATCAATGGACTATATCTTCACGCCCATCAGCGCCGACCGTTTCGTGCTGGAAAGCACCCTGCAATACGCGACACTGATAAACGACAACCTCATCAGCGTGGGCAAAGGGCGCATTAAAGCGCTTTACCTTTTCTGGAACATGGTGGACGGGCGCGAGAAAACGCCATTGTACAGGGTATATGAGAGCGCCATCGGCGAACTGGGGCTTTCGGTGATGAAAACCATGCTGCCCAACAGTATCCGCTTCCGCAAGGAAATGTCGGCGGAACACGGTACCATATTCCGTTCCACGGTCTTCCCGGCAGATAAAAGCCTGCTGAAAGGCAGCGGTATAGAGAAACTTGTAAGTGAAATATGTCAAATCACAGCATTAAACAGCGATGGAAAAGAAAATGAATAAACGGGTAGTCGAGGATATCGACGAAACCTTTCTGCTTAACTCCATTGCGGAGCAGGGCATAGTAAAAGAAACGACAAAGCCCGTGCCTGAACCCGCGGAAGCTGAAAAAGCAGTTGAAACGGCAGAGCCGTTACCCGAAAAGCCCAAAGAGATGAAAGAATCCGGGGGACGACGCAAGCGCAATCAGGGTAATGCAGACTATGGCAGCCAGTTCCTTGGGCGTAACGAGTTCAAGACGCGGCAATGCGTTTATATCAGTCAACGCGTTCACGCGACCATATCCGAAATTGTCCGGGTAATTTCCGACAGGGAGATCACGGTGGGCGGCTATATAGACAGTATCCTGCTGGAACATCTCGAAACGCACAGGGACGAGATTACCGAACTGTACAACAGGGAACTGGAACGGAAAAACAGGAAAAACCTGATAGAATTTTAATACTGTACGAGTATGAAACTCCTGGTTTTAGCAATCATCCTCTTTTCCCTTTACCTGATATACCGTTTGTCATTTCCCAAACAGGCGGGAAAGCCGCGGGAAGATGAACCGGCCCCCAAAGAACCGCCGGACGAATATGAAGCCGTGCCTAAAAGCCGCTTTGTCTGTCCTGACCGCGGACAACCCCAGCCAACCCCGGCCACGACTTTGAAATCTGAAAATCAGACGGAAAATGCACTTACATTTGCAACCGGAAACGAAAAAACGAACGCCGTTATCCCGCCCGAAGAGTTGGGCGAAGTTTTTGGCGAAGACGTGAATCCCGATGAATTGGACATTGAGCCGGACGCGAACGAAACGGACAATGAGAACGAATTGGATGCCGAAGAAGAAGCCGAAGAAATCCGCGGGAGCGCGGGAGAGATAAAAGGATACGCGGAGGGGTTTACCTACGACGAACTGGCGACAGCCATTCACGAAACAGATAAACCGGAGGCAATGACAAAAGCGACAGTGGAAACGCTTTGCGACCTTTCGCAAACGGACATGTTCGAGAAACTCGTTTCCGGTGATGCGGGCAGAGGCTCACGAATAGCCGCCGTTCTCGACCATAGCGAGCAAAGCCTCGCAAGTCAGGACGAAAATGCGGCGGATGATAAGGATAACGAGTATAAAAATTTTGATATTGGACAGTTTTTAAGTTGAACAGTTAAAACGGTAGTAAAATGAAAGAAAGAGATTACGGGTAGCGTCCCAAAAACGCAAAAACAAGCTCTCAGGCAGGGCCACCACTAAAATTCAAGTAAACAGTATTAATCAGCCGCGGGGTTTATCCCGCCCCACGGCATTTTTAAAATCATTATGACAAATAAGAGTATTAAATTTCTTTTCACGGCAGTTGCACTCTTTATGACTGCCGTCAGCGCGATGGCGCAGGGCAACGGCTCGGCAGGTATCACCGAAGCCACTCAAATGGTAACAAGTTATTTTGACCCGGCTACCAAGCTGATATACGCGCTGGGTGCAGTAATTGGTCTGATTGGCGGGGTAAAAGTGTACTCGAAGTTTTCGAGTGGAGACCCCGACACGAGTAAGACGGCTGCTTCGTGGTTTGGCGCGTGTATCTTCCTGATTGTATCGGCAACGATTTTACGTTCCTTCTTCCTGTAAGACATGGCAGAATATAATGTAAACAGAGGAATTGGTAAACCGGCGGAATTTAAGGGGCTGAAATCGCAGTACCTGTTCATATTTGCAGGCGGGTTGCTGGGTCTGTTTGTCGTGTTCGTCGTCATGTACATGGCCGGAATCGGACAGTGGGTGTGCATCGCTTTCGGCGTTGCATCCGCGCTGGTACTGGTTTACGGCACGTTTTACCTGAACGGTAAGTACGGCGAACACGGGCTAATGAAAGCACAGGCGAGGCGCAACCATCCGCGATATGTCATCAACCGCCGAACCATCCCCCGCTTATTCAGGGTCGCAGACCCCTTTATAACTAAAAATCACGAATGGGTATGAGGAACGTGTTAAAAGCAGCCACGCTGGAAAGCAAATTTCCATTGCTGGCAGTAGAGAATGGCTGTATCGTGAGTAAGGACGCCGATGTAACGGTGGCATTCCGGGTAGAACTGCCTGAACTGTTCACCGTTACATCCGGCAAATACGAGGCGGTACACTCGGCTTGGACAAAGGCAATCAAGGTGTTGCCCAATTACAGTATTGTGCATAAAGCCGACTGGTTTATTAAGGAGAGTTATACGCCCGATATTCAGAAAGACGATTTGAGTTTTTTAAGCCGGAGTTTTGAACGGCATTTTAACGAACGTCCCTACCTGAACCACTCCTGCTTTTTATTTTTGACGAAGACGACCAAAGAACGGATGCGGACACAAAGCAACTTCAATACTTTGTGCCGGGGTTTTCTTGTCCCGAAAGAAATCAGGGACAAAGAAGCCGTTCAAAAATTTCTGGAAGCGGTCGGACAGTTTGAACGGATTGTAAACGATTCGGGATTTGTCAGGCTCACGAGGTTAACAAGTGATGAGATAACAGGTACGAAGGAACATCCGGGACTGGTTGAAAAGTATTTTTCATTGTCTCTGGAAAACACCAC
>JAITJX010000186.1 GCA_031278765.1 Tannerella sp.
ATTGTTTTCGTGGTTGATTTTAGTGAATACGATAATTTGCGTATAGGGGATGCTTTTGCTTTTTTGTTACCTCTTTATGATTCTCCGATTTTATTTATCCCTTTCTGAATTGCTGAAAATTTTTATCCGTTTGTGTGTAATTGAAGATTTTATGCTAACTTTGCAACCTTATAAAAAACTTTTAAGTATGAAATCATTCAAATTAATTATTATTCTTTTTTCATTGCTTGCCGGTTTGCAGGTGCAATGTCAGGAAGAGGCAAAAACGAAAATTATACGTGTGAAAGAAGACGCGAAAACGAAAAATATCCAACTTCCTAATTTACCCTGGCACATGATGTGTATTTACTGGAATTTTAAGTATCCCATACCGGATTTTAAACGACTAGACATTGATATAACTATCGACAGGAATATTCCGGACACTTATAATCTGTATATTTCTCCGGTTAATTCGGCTTTCAACGGCGAAACGTTTTACGGCGGTTTGCAGACCAACATTAACGGCTGGAAAAGCAAAGATGACCGGAAACGTGTTCACCCCTGCAAAGGAGGAATTTTTTCCCGATGGAGTGGAGACAAAAAAGAACCCATCGGTTTGGAATATGTTGATATGTTTGAAAACGGACTTTGTGAAAGCGCCGGATATGAAGGTGAATTTTGCAGTGTCCGCCGTCCATATCCGTGGACAAAGGGGACTTATACTTTTTCGCTGATCAAAGAAGAAACCTTGCTGTTCAAAGAAGTGCAACATACGTGGGTGGCTTTGGATTTGACGGATAAAAACAAATCTGAAACCTATAGAATAGGTCGTTTGCTTTTTCAGGGCGACACGCTTAAAATGCGTCAGAATATAGCCGCTTTCCTGGAAATTTATTCTACGGCGAAAATACCTTTTTCCGATGTTCCCGAAGCGGTCGTAACGTTCGGATATCCACGGATTAATAACGAAGAATTGCCTCTGCACAACGTGAAGGCCTTGCATACGACAACCGGAATTGCGAGTTCTCCCAATGTTGCGGATGTTACGTCCGAAAATAATGATATTTCGATTTCCATAAGTCCGAGTGTCAGACCTCAACCCGAAAATCCGATTCAAACGATTGTATTGAAAAAGACAACGAATCTTTGAATGCCCTTCCCTTTACCTGATTTTTCAATTTCTCTTTTATTTCGTGATTATGCTGCGCAAAGCCGTTCGTATCAAAATTACAAACAAGCGCTTCAACCACTCTCCGTCGATTTTTCCATGTTGCCCCCATTATGGTAAAAATGGTCACGGGTAATGATATTGAACATGTTCCAATACTTTTTAATCATTTCATTTTCGCGCCAGTCATTATGATGCCATGTGGAAAGAATAAATTTTGCTTTTGTACCACTTAATAAATAGAATAAAGTTTCTTCATCCTTTTCAGTCCAACCGTTATAGTAATCCACATGACGACCAAAATAGGGCGGGTCGCAATAAATCATATCGTTTTCGACAGCCAATGGAATAATTTCAGAAAACGATTTGCTATAAAATTGCCAGTCCGGTTCGGGTAAAATAATTTGAGAAACAATGTTTAATTGATTGACAATTTTTGTGATATATGCCGGTGAAAAACGGTTGGGCCTTTTACAAAACGGAATATTCCAATTTCCTTTGCTTCCAAAACGCCTCATACCGTTAAACCCTGCACGAGAAAGGAAGATAAAATCAAACGGCAAATATTCACCGCTGTTAAATCTTGTTCGCACCGTCAGATAATAGTCATAACCGTTATTGTCGGCTTCACGCAACCGTAGGCCTTCTTGCTCAAGATTTGGTATCGTTCAAGATGGCTTTTTTGTATCTCGTATTGAAAGCCACAACACCGGTTCCCAAAAACGGCTCAATCCATCGTCCGCTTACTTCAGGCGCTACATCCCTAATCCAGAGGACAAACTTTGTTTTGATACCCTGGCTCTTAATTGGCGGTATAACTACTTTCATATCAATACTCCTTTTTGATATTATCCAACAAATCAGTACGCCCTTTAAATATCAGAAAATCTTTCAAGTTGGTAATTTTTATCGTTTTAGCGTCTTTTATCATTTCGCCTGTTTCTGTTGAAACATAGCTGCGTAACTTTCCGGCAAATGCATCCAGCGCCTTCTTAAACGCTGTCTTATAATATTCTTTTGTAAGTATCAAAAAATAATTATTCCGAATGCAAAGGTAGATGAAAAACTTGTGTTTTCCAAGCACGTATGAAATGAAAAAACTTTTTTTACAAAGGAAAGAAGTGCGTCAAAACGGCCCGTGTGATATGGAATGTGCATTAGAAATCCCCCTTAAATCCGCAACTTAATAATTTTTCATAAAATCGAGTAAAAGGAAAACGAAGTAGTTTTCTTCCTGCTTTCGTTCGTACGTACCACTCCGGCACATGGCGGTTATCCAATAAAATGGTTAGTCGTTACCTGCCCCTTCATAACGAACTTTCACCGCTTAGATATGGATTATGTACGTCGCACAAAAAATCATCATCAGAATATGCTCCTGATGATGATTCAGGGAAAATTTTTTACTTTTAAGTGTTATGAAAAAAGTACATCTATCCCAAGAATAAAGGTACACAATTTCAGCAATGCATAAGCAAAATTGTACCCAAAAAATGATTGCAAAGGCAATCAGCAAACACAAATCGGTAATAAGCCGGGAATTGAAACGCAATGCTAATCTTTTCCGTATACCTTTACTTCGCTTGGGAAAGAGGACTTATTGAAAAGAAATTTTCTTCCTGTCTTTTCAAAATTAAATTGCATTCACATGTTGAATCTACATTTATGCAAACGCCTTTTTGCATTTGTTTTCAAAAGGAAAGTCCGTATATTTGCGTCGTGAAAAATTAGAGCCAAAATAATCTTTGCAAAACAGGGACGGACCTTTGTTGTAACCCGTCCCACAACGCTTTGCGGCAACGCCGGCGATTTTCGTTACAATTTTTTTGTCGCCATGTCAAAAATTCACAAAAAACCTGTATATTTGCAAAATATTATAGTCGTAAATAATCTCTGCGAAACAGGGACAGGTATTTTTTTATGGTTTGACGAGGCAAAGATAACCGATATAAGTTATATTGAGTCATAATAAAAGTTAAAACTTAACTTATTTAGATTATTTAGACAATGTCTAAATAATGAATATTATAAATTTGCTCTAAATCAATAATATAAATAAAATATCATATATCTACTGTAATGATTTTGTGTTCGTAAATGTTTAATTATTAGATATATGAAAGAGATAAATAAGAGATTGATACTGATATGGGAAATGTTTTTTAACAAAAATGTTTCGGAATTTGCGCGTGCAACTTCGATTCCTCAAACGACGTTGAGCAATATTGTCGCAAATAAGTTAAACAGTCCTTCGGCTGAAAATCTGGAAAAATTGCTGAAGGCTATGCCTGATATAAACGAAAGATGGTTGCTTACTGGTGAAGGAGGAATGCAGAAACTACCACCCTATTTATGTCATTACATAAAGTTTGAATGTTTAACGAAAGTATTGAGAAACATGACCTTGAGATATTCAAAACTTTCAGATTCTCACAACATAAAAGAGAAAAAATTGTTAAACAGATTTAACTTGCCTATCCAAAACATAAAATCATCGAAAGGAGAAATTGATTCATATAGCTTCTTGTCATTTATCGAAGGGACTTATGGCAAAGAAAGCAAAAATCACCAAAGAATATGGATACAATATGCAAACAATCAATCAGGCGTTTGTATTGAAGTAGATACTCAAAAATTGATAGAAAAAAACGGATTGAATAATAATATTTTTAAAGTAAAATATGAGAAGGTTAATTCTCTTCATAGCAAACGGATGGTTGAAGAAGAACTTCAATATAAGGACGAAGACTTTTGGCAAGAAAATGAATATAGAATCATATCCAAGACGGAAAATAAAGGAATAGATATTCGTGAATGTGTAACAAGAATATATTTGGGAAATGAATTTGATAAAAAGAACATAGAGATCTTGGCTGAAATTATTTCCGACAAAAGCAACAAGTGTTACATGGATATTATGCCTCGTCATTTTTGGAGTATTATTTCACATGGCGGAATCGAACTGGAGACATACAATCACCTGGATGATATGTGTGTGGATTTGGAAAATTATAATTACAGAAATGAAGATTACAAGAAGAATATTGGAACATTTCCCTATGAAGAAAGAACTCTTTTTAAAATACATTATATGACACAAAAAAGGGATACGCCACTGAAGCCGGATGTTGTTTTGCCATACGAAAAACATGGTATCCCATACATAGACTTGAAAGTGGCAGCCGGTTTTGGCACTTTGGATTTCAAGATTGAGGAAAAGGACATAAAGGAGTATTATATCATTCCTAAATTTCAGGGAAGAAAAATTGATTTCATGATTGAAATTTCCGGAAGTTCGATGTATCCAAAATACAGCAGCGGCGATATAATTGCGTGTACAATTATTAGAGACAGCAAATTTATACAATGGAACAAACCGCATGTTATCGCTACGAGGTATCAGGGGCTTTTGGTTAAAAGAATACTGGAGAATAAAAGTGATCCTGACAGATTTATACTGGTTTCGGATAACAAGGGATATCCGGATACGCCGATTCCGAAAGATGAGATTTTGGACATAGCTTTAGTGGTTGGGGTTGTAAGAGTTGAATAACCTTGCTATTCAACTCAAAAAAAGATTTAGCCTTTTTATTGACTATTTGCCGAATCAAATTTTATTTGTATTTTTGTCAGGAAATTGATACTTGTTGAATATTTGGTAATGACATGTAATAGATGAAGGAATGAAATCACAGTGAAAAAAATGCATTTATCATGAGTACAATAAAATTCAGTGACATAAACGACAAAATTCTGACCATCCGCGGTCAGCAGGTCATACTCGACAGCGATGTGGCCGCACTGTACGGCGTAGGCACAAAAGAGGTAAATCAAGCCGTCAAAAACAATCCCGACAAATTTCCACAGGGATATATTTTTGAAATTGACAGCAGGGAGTTTGAAAGTTTGCGGTCAAAAATTCTGACCATAAGCATGGCAAAAACGCGCGTACAAAAACGCACGTATTGCTCAAAGCCTTCACCGAAAAAGGCTTGTACATGCTTGCCACTGAAAAGTCCCAGGGCGACGCAAATGACGATTGTCATAGTAGAAACCTTTGCCAAAATCAGGGAACTTGCCCGCACTGTTTCCGAACTGTCGGAAACGACCGAGGACTTCAAACAAAAATCGCTGATGCAAAAAAGCGGCGAAATCATTGCCGACATGCTGGGCGACGACCTGAAAACAACGGATACGGAAACAAGTATCGAACTGAATTTTGCCGTATTCAAATTTTAACATATCGTCAAGCGCAAAACGGATGAATTATAGACGACAAAAAAATTTCCAGAGTATTGAAAATAATGATGAGATGAAAGGAATGAATTATTAACGATAAAATTTTAAAGAATTATGAGAAAGAAAAGGATTATATTGGCAGCGTTGGCGTCGTTTTTGCTGACGTCGTGTTTTTCGACGCGGTCGCAGAACCGGAATTAAAGAAAGAGTTCAGGGAGACGATGGTTGAAGATATCGAGTTTGAATTCGGTAAACCTTCGGATATTGAGGATTTGGAGAATGGCTGGTATATTTATACCTATTATCTGAAGCCTCTTAACGGGAAGAAGAAGAAGGAGGAGTATTACCGTTTTTTATTTGACGAGGATGGTCGCGTGAGGAATGTGCAAAGTAATCGACTGGTGGAACAGAGACAATTTAATGTGGGAGATACTGTTTTTACGATACTTTTCTTTACGGTAATTCTTCCGACAGGGATCATTTTGTTAGCGGGAATGGCGGCGGAAAAATAGTTGCAAAAAAAATGCAAAAATAAAATTGAAGGCGCAAACTTGCTGACTGTATGCGCTGAATCTTATTCCTTACAAACACCTGATTCAACCGGAAACGCCGAAGATTTCTTTGAGCGTTTCGTTGTATTTCGAGGTCTCCAATGCGTCTGAGGTCGTCTGTGGAGGATTTGCCGTTATCTTTAATAATGTCATGTTCTGAAATAAGTATACAGACACAAGGAGTAAAAAGCATGACAAAAAGAGTAAAGACGTACAATCAGTTACAGTATTTGCTTTAAAGAAAAAGTAGTTCAGGAAGTGTCTTCCGGGTCTAGCATAAGTGAAGTAAGGCGGCGATATGGCATCAAAGGCGGCGATACAGTTCAGGACTATATAAAAAAATTTGGACGGGAAGACTTGTTAAATAAAGTAGTAAGAATAGAAATGAAAGGAGAACAAGACAGATTAAAACAGTTAGAAAAGGAATTGAAGGCGACAAAAATAGCCTTAGCAGAAAAGACGATGGTTGTAGACGCTTTGGAAATTTTAATAGAAAAAGCGAATCTACATTACGAGACGGATATAAAAAAAATTGGGCAGAAACAGTGAGACAGACACATATGGAACAAAGGCATAGCATTAGTTATTTAAGTTCATCTTCTGGCTACACACGAGATGGGTACTACAAGTCCATATCAAGGATGAGTTCCGTCGAGTTAAGCAAAGCAATGTTAATCACACCGGTAATGGAAATCCGCAGACAGCATCCCCGTATGGGCGGCAAAAAGATGTATTATCTTTTGAGAGACTTGGCAAAAGAGTTGCACACAGGTCGGGATAAATTTTTTGAGATATTAAAAGAAAGTGATTTGTTGGTAAAGAAAAAGGTGTCCGTCTTTGCGAACGCACAAGCGCCACGTCACCCTGCGGGTTCGCAGGGTGACGTGCTACCTGTCACTAACCACTAAATTTTAACCCTTAAATTAGATTATTTCTTAAATCTTAAATTTTTTAAAAAAAAATTTGCTATTTCATTTTTTTTGTCATATCTTTGTGGCGGTTCTGTAATTTAGATATTAAAAATAATAATAAATGAGTACAATTTTTTCAAGATTTCCGGCAAACATTTCCACAACAACTGCCCGCGTCAATGACATAAAAGCGGGTGACT
>JAITJX010000004.1 GCA_031278765.1 Tannerella sp.
AATTAATGCGCTATAATTCTATGATTATTAGTATATTGCAAATCAAATTTTCTAATGGCGTCAATTAGAATAAATATTCATTATCAGCAAGTTATATTCTAATGGACATTTTGGGATAATCCCCAAATAAAGTTCCGCAGAAACAACACTTTGATTCATAGAGACGTCGCATGCAACGTTTCCTCAATGTCTATAGAGCCTCAAAAAAAAGATTTAGCAAAAAATAGGCTAAAATCTTTTTTTGAGGTGCTATGAAAAATATCCGGCAATTCGATATTAAAAAAATAAAAAAAGTCTTTGTATTTAACGTCAAAATTGGCAGAGACAAACTGTTGAATTTTACCATTAAAATTTTCATCTTTGGTATCAGCCAATCCATGTTTAAAGGAACATCATTGTAAAGAGTGCGGCAGCGAAACAATCCAGGTTATTATCAACGATTTCTGGATTGTTTCCTGCTTTGTTCCTCGCAGTCGCAATTACGACCGGGAGAAACGGTTATATCTCTGAAAATCGACAGGGTTGATTCGCATCCTGTACGAAATCAAAAAGAGCGCAAGGAGCGCTCTTTTCTTTAGTAAAAACTTTTAAAAACAAAAAATATGTTAACTTTAACTTTAAATTTCACTAATTTTTTCTTTTATTGAACGGTTTACGTCCTCCACGGTCTCCGCCTCTGTCTCCACGGTCTCTTTTTTCCGGTCTATCGGAAGATCGGCGTTCGGAATGTTCGGGTTCTACGTATCCTTCGGGTTTCGGCAACAGTACACGTCTCGATAATCTCAATTTGCCTGTTTTTTCCTCTATTTCCAAGAGTTTAACTTCGACTTCGTCGCCTTCTTTCAGGACTTCTTCCACACTGTTCAGTCGTTTCCAGTCAATTTCGGAGATATGCAACAGACCGTCTTTTCCGGGAAGGATTTCGACGAATGCGCCATAACTGTGTATTGCTCTGACTTTCCCTTTATATACTGTTCCGGGTTCGGGACCGAAAGCAATGATTTTTATTCGTGCAATAGCGTCGTCGATTATTTCTTTATCAGGCGCAAATACATCGACAAATCCTTTTCCATCCTTTTCGGTGATAGTGATTGTTGTGCCTGTGAGTTTCTGAATTTCCTGAATCACCTTTCCACCCGGGCCTATAACTGCTCCGATAGTATCGGCAGGAATGACAATCTGTTTGATTCGCGGCACAAACGGTTTATAGTCTTCTCTTGGTTCCGACATAGTTTTCAGCATCTCGCCAAGAATGTGCATACGTCCTTTTTTAGCCTGTTCCAGAGCCTCTTCGAGGATTTCGTACGAAAGCCCGTCTACTTTTATATCCATTTGAGTCGCTGTGATACCATCTTTAGTTCCCGTTACTTTAAAATCCATATCGCCCAGATGGTCTTCATCGCCAAGTATATCGGACAAAATAGCGTAACGGCTTGCTTTATTTTCGGATATCAGCCCCATGGCTATTCCTGAAACGGGTTTTTTCAGTTGAACACCTGCGTCCATAAGTGCCAGAGTACCTGCACAAACAGTCGCCATCGACGACGAACCGTTCGATTCCAGAATGTCGGAAACAACACGTATTGCGTAAGGATTATCTTCCCCGACCGGAACCATCGGTTTCAACGCTCTGAACGCCAGATTGCCGTGTCCGATTTCCCTTCTGCCTGTGCTTCTTATCGGTTTTGCTTCTCCTGTCGAGAAGGGAGGGAAATTATAGTGTAACACAAACTGTTCCGAGCCTTGCACCAAAACGTCGTCCACCTGTTTTTCGTCTAATTTAGTGCCGAGAGTAACGGAAGTAAGCGATTGGGTTTCACCGCGGGTAAATATTGCCGAACCGTGTACGGCGGGCAGGTAATCGACTTCGCTCCATATCGGGCGTATTTCTACAGTCGAACGTCCGTCCAGGCGGATGCCTTCGTCGAGTATCATTCTGCGCATTGCACGTTTTTCGACATCGTGATAGTAGCGCATAATTATCGGCGTTTTTTCTTCGCGCTCTTCTTCGGGAATTGTTTCGATAAATTCTTCGACCAGAGCCTCGAAAGCGTCGGTGCGTTCATGTTTTCCCGTTCCCGATTTTGCGATTTGATAGCAGCGGTCGTAACAAAATTCTTCGACTGCTTTTCGCAAATCTTCGTCGTTTTCTTCGTGGCAATATTCTTTTTTGATGGTTTTGCCCACTTCGTCCTGCAATTCCAGCACTGCCCGACAATGATTTTTAATCTCTTCGTGAGCGAATTTTATTGCTTCGAGCATGTCGTGTTCCGATACTTCCTTCATTTCGCCTTCGACCATCATGATATTGTCGATAGTTGCGCCCACCATTATGTCGAGGTCGGCTTCTTCCAACAGCGAGAAATTTGGATTTACCACAAATTCGCCGTTAATACGCGCTACACGGACTTCCGAAATAGGTCCGTTGAACGGAATATCCGAAACAGCCAACGCCGCCGATGCCGCCAGTCCGGCGAGTGCATCGGGCATAATGTCCCTATCGGCAGATATTAAGGTGATGGTAACGAAAACTTCGGCATGAAAATTGTCGGGGAAAAGAGGGCGTAATGCTCTATCGACCAATCTTGAAGTAAGTATTTCGTTATCGGAAGGACGCGCTTCCCTTTTCAAAAATCCGCCTGGGAAACGTCCCGATGCGGCGTATTTTTCCTTATATTCAACCTGTAAAGGCATGAAATCGACTTCGGGTTTTGCTTCCTTAGCGCAAGTCACTGCGGCTAAAAGCATTGTCTTACCCATTTTCACTACAACAGAGCCATCTGCCTGTTTTGCCAACTTACCGGTCTCAATCTCTATTTCCCGGCCATCTTTCAGTACAATTGTTTTTTTAACGATATTCATTTCTATTTCAATTCAATGTAAGATAAAAAAAGAAGGTAACACATTAATGAAATTACCTTCTTTCACAGTCTTTTTTATTTTCTAAGATTCAGCGCTTTTACTATATTCCTGTATCTTTCAATATCAACCTTTTTCAAATAATCGAGCAAACGGCGCCTTTTACCGACCATACGCAATAGCGAGCGTTCGGTGTTGTGGTCTTTCTTATTGACCTTCAGATGCTCCGTAAGATGGTTGATACGGTAGGAAAATAGAGCGATCTGGCCCTCCGGAGAGCCGGTGTCCTTATTAGACTTCCCGTAATCTTTGAAAATTTCTTGCTTTTTTTCTGCTGTTAAATAATTCATTATAAATAATACTTTTTAATACTTTTTTTAAGAAATTTCGGCGGCAAAGGTACACCTTTTTTTTTAATTGCATACAAAATCATTAAATTTTTTTTACCTCGAACGTTAAATATAGCGCTTTATAGAATCTCCCGATGCCTCGAAATAGCATATAATATCTATAAAATCACTTATTTACAGATAAAAAATCTGTGAAATCTTTTTTGCAAATTATTTGAAAAGATCTCGGATAATTGACGAAAATATGACTGCCGAAACCGTGATTTTTGCATTTTTTTGAGTAAAATAAAAAGTTATTTTTACCTTTGTTTTCGAAATATTTGATTGAATTATGATATATCCGGACAGTTTTGAACAGAAAACAGGGTTTGATAAGGTAAGAATTTTTGTGCAGAATCGGTGCGTAACACAGTCGGCAAAGGAAAAAGCCGGGTTAGCAGGCTTTTCCGGCGACAGAGAGAAAATAACAGGATTGCTGTCGCAAACGGCGGAAATGAAAACAATATGTATGATGGACGATTCGTTTCCCGACAGCGGTTATGTGGATACCGGTCGTTTTTTGGTAAAGATAAAAACCACAGGCGGTTACCTCGAACCGCTCGAATTGCTTAATTTGAAAACAGCGCTTGCCACTGTCAAACGCATATCGTTGTATTTCAATAAAAAAGGTGGTGCATATCCTGCTTTGAAAGCGTTGGTTTCGTCGGCGATTTGCAGCAATGATGGCGAAAAGTATTTCATGCAAGCGGTTGTCGAAGAAATAGACAGGATAATAGACCGTCACGGTCAAGTTAAAGATAAAGCATCATCCGGTTTGTATGATATACGGAAAGAGATTCGTTCCAAACAGTCGATTGTCGGCAAACGCATACAAATGATACTTAAATCGGCACAGAATGAAGGCATTGTCGATCCGGAATCGGGAATAACTATGCGCGACGGACATGCTGTGATTCCTGTTTTGGCAATGAACAAGCGGAAACTGAAAGGCTTAGTCGTCGGCGAATCTTCGACAGGACGGACGGTTTTCATTGAACCGATGGAAGTTGTGGAACTGAATAACAGCATACGCGAACTCGAATTTGCCGAACAAAGGGAGATTGTCAAAATTCTTGTTGCTATGGCGGATTTTATGCGACCTTCCTACGACGATATTGTTTCGGCGGGAGATATCCTTACGGAAATAGATTTTATCAGAGGAAAAGCGTACTGTGCAATTGAAATAGAAGCGGGTATGCCCGTAATTACCGATGAACTGCGGATATATCTGAAAAAAGCGAAACATCCGGTGCTGATGCGGGCGTTGGCAAAAGAGAAAAAAGAAGTTGTACCTCTGGATATTAACCTGAGCTACGACCAGCGTATTTTGCTTGTGTCGGGACCTAATGCCGGTGGTAAATCGGTGTGTATAAAGACTGTGGGATTGTTACAATATATGTTGCAGTGCGGATTCCTGATTCCGGCGTCGGAAAGTTCCGAAATGGGGATTTTCCAAAATATATTTATTGATATTGGCGATGAACAGTCGCTCGAAAACGATTTAAGTACATACAGTTCGCATCTTACCAATATGAAAATTTTCATGAAAAACGCCGATAAGTATACTCTTATATTAATAGACGAGTTCGGAACGGGAACGGAACCGTCGGTCGGAGGAGCCATTGCTGAGGCTGTGCTTGCCGATCTTCTGAAAAAGAAATCTTTCGGACTGATAACCACCCATTATACCAACCTGAAATATTTTGCTTCATCAACCGAAGGAATTGTCAACGGAGCAATGTTGTTTGACAATCAGAACATTCAGCCTTTGTTCAAGTTGGAAACGGGTATTCCCGGAAGTTCTTTTGCTTTCGA
>JAITJX010000094.1 GCA_031278765.1 Tannerella sp.
CTGAAACCGAAGAAGACAAACGCTACTGGTCGAAATCAGAACTTGAATTATTCCCCCTGGTACAGGAACTGCATCGTGTTGTTCGCAGCTATACAGGCAGTGAGAAAGAATACAAAGAATATATAAACAGCGTCAAAAATTCTGTCCTGACAGCTTTTTACACACCTGCGGAAATCACAAAAAGTATTGCCAGTTCATTATCCGAAGCCGGCATACAGGCACAAAATATCCTTGACCCTTCTGCAGGCTCCGGGCAATTCATTCAGGATTTCAAAGTTGTATTTCCAAAAAGCAATGTCGTCGCCTACGAAAAAGACCTCATTACGGGCAAAATATTGCAATGTTTATATCCTGATGAAAAAATTCATGCTGCAGGGTTTGAAACTGTCCCGGCAAACAGGAATGGATATTTTGATGTGGTCACCTCCAACATTCCATTTGGCGACATTTCCGTTCCTGATGCTGATTTTCTTCTTGATAAAAATTCTGTCCGGCAGTTCGCGGCAAGACATGTTCATAATTATTTCTTCTTAAAGGGCATGGACACCCTGCGCGAGGGTGGGATACTGGCGTTTATCACCTCACAGGGCGTGGCAGACGCGCCGACTAACAAGCCCATCCGCGAGTGGCTTATGCACAACGCCAATCTCGTTTCTGCTGTTCGCTTGCCCAACAATTTATTTTTGGAAAACGCCGGCACGGAAGTAGGAAGCGACTTGATTATTCTACAAAAAAACACTCGCAAAACAGCACTTTCAGACAATGAAAAATTGTTTATAGAAGCTACACAAACAAAAACCGGCATTGGAATTAATAAGTACATCTATAACCGCACTAATCTAATCTTTACCGATACAACAACCGGCACGGATCCGTATGGTAAACCCGCTGTTATTCTTACCCACAGCGGAGGTATTACAGGTATAGCCGGTGATTTACACAAAAACCTTATTCGTGATTTTTCTGAAAGGCTGAATCTTAATTTATATCAACAGTACTCGCCCGCTGCGCAAGTAATTGCTTTTATGCAAACACAGCTGGAGCCAAAACGACAACAGCAGCAGCAACCTGTACAGGCAAAATCCGCAGAAGCATTACCGACGCTTTATGACCTGTTTGATCAGGTTGAAACTCCCAAACCAACAGTTCCACAGATAAAATATACCGGTAAAATTGCCAAACATCACAAGCCCGGCTCATTAGTTAAAAATGAACAGGCAGATATTGTCGTTTTAAGTATAAACGAAAATAATGAATTTATCGTTCACCCGCTGCAGGATAAGGATAGTGATAAAGAAAAAATTGCACAGTATATTGATGTCCGGGATGCGTATTACAACTTATATACAACTGAACAAATTACGCAAACCAAAAATCACGCCGGGCGTGAGCGGTTAAATCAACTTTATGATAATTTCGTTTCCCAGTATGGGACGCTCAATGACAAAAATAACCGTGTCCTTATTGACATGGATACGAATCGTGTCGAAATTCTTGCTATCGAACGCCAGGATGGTAAGGATTTTGTAAAGAGCGACATTTTTGACAAACCGGTAGCCTTTACGCATGTTACTATTACTACGGCCGAAGACGCCTTGCTCGCCTCGCTTGACAGGTATAACGAAGTTCGCATTGACTTTATTAGCAGGGAACTCAACATTTCAGGAGATGAAACGCTACAGCAGCTGGAGCATAAGATTTTCTACAACCCGCTTTGTAAAACCAATTTTGAAATTGCCGGGAAATTTTTATCCGGGAATATAGTCGAAAAAATTGATGCGCTTTCTGATTTCGCCCATAAAAATGGCGAAACAGCGCAACTGAGAAAATCTATCACAGCACTGCAAAATGTTATTCCTGAAAAAATCCCGTTCGAACTGTTAGAGTTCAATTTTGGTGAACGGTGGCTACCAACAAGTGTGTATAATACTTTTGCAACGCATTTGTTTAAAACCGGAACAGAAGTACGATATTATACTGCTTCCGACGAATTTATAGTCAAACCGCAAAACTATACGGCAGAAATTTATAACAAATACAACGTTCGTACAGATTCCCGTAATTACAACGGTGTAAAATTGATGCAGTATGCCTTGCATAATACTATGCCTAATGTCACAAAAACAGTTGAAGTGAACGGGGAGGAACGTAAAGTACGTGACACCCAGTCTATACAACGTATCAACGCTAAAATCGAAGAAATACGTAATGAATTTACTGTATGGTTAAAGCAACAACCGCAAACGGTTAAAGATGAAATTTGTGATTTATACAATCGCAAATTCAACTGTTTTGTAAAAGCGACCTACGATGGTACCCATCAAACCATGCCCGGACTGTCGTTTGAAAAATTCAAGTACAGGTCGCTTTACGACAGTCAAAAGAATGCCGTGTGGATGTTGAAACAAAATGGCGGTGGCATAATAGACCACGAAGTGGGTGGCGGAAAAACGCTAATAATGTGTTGTGCCGCACATGAAATGAAGCGAATGGGAATAGCCATGCGTCCAATCATTATAGGGCTTAAAGCCAATATACAGGCTATCGCTGAAACTTATCGCGATGCTTATCCTGATGCAAAGATTTTGTATCCGGG
>JAITJX010000136.1 GCA_031278765.1 Tannerella sp.
ATAATTGTTTTCGTGGTTGATTTTAGTGAATACGATAACTTGCGTATAGGGGATGCTTTTGCTTTTTTGTTACCTCTTTATGATTCTCCGATTTTATTTATCCCTTTCTGAATTGCTGCCCGTTTTTTAAAGATTTGCATTATCAAATAAAAAAATGTAATTTTGCGTTTTCAAAAAAGAAGAATTTTTGTATGAAAAATAGAAAAGATATTTTTAAGCAACTCAACGAATCTTTTATGAACATGGAAGGCCAATTTCATATACTTGAACATCGTGTACCTGTTGAGCAACAAATAGAATATTTCAAGTTTTCGAACAAAGTCAGAAAGGATATTCTGAACATGAAAGAGGATGATTATGAGAAATATATAGAAGAATTAAAAAGCGATGAATCGACAAAAGAAGACAAAAAGAAATTCTTGTCAATACTTGCGGCTTCAAAACAGGTAAAAACGTACAGATTTCTTGAAAAGTTTGCACAGGAGACCGATAGCGATCTGTCTGATTGGGCATATATGGCATTGATGGAGAGTCGTATAATACTCGAATTTGACCTGTTGGGCGAGAAGCAAATATTTATTTCGACCGGATTAGGGGGGAAAGGAAACAAATTGCGCTTTTATTCTCTGATAATATCCTCATTAAAGGAACCTTTTGCCGATTATCAAAAAAAGATAATTCGTGAAGAAGCGACATTTGCGCTATCGAGGGAAGACTGTGACTTGGAACGCATTAATATAAATGATAATTACGTAGAAATCTTAGCTTTGGTGCCTGTCATGATAAACTTTAAAAATGTTCTTGAAAACATAATCGTCGAATGTAATCAATACGGTGGTTTTCTCCGTGAAATATATGCCATCACAAATGTGAAAGAATTTGATAAAGAAGAACTCACAGGCATTATGAAGCAATACGTGGAAGGCAGAAATTGAAAAAACAGGAACTAAAAGTTGAGAATCCGGGTATGTCAAAACTTTCGCTTATAATACCTTGCTATAACGAAGAGGATGTGTTGGTAAAATCATACGATACGACAAGCGCCGTATTAAAAAAACTCTCATACGAAACCGAAATAATATACATAAATGACGGCAGCATCGATCGTACTGCCATGATACTTAATAATATTTCTTCAAAAGACAATACAGTAAAAGTGATACATTTTTCGCGCAACTTCGGTCATCAGGCGGCTGTTTCCGCAGGTATTCATAACTGTAATGCCGATTTTGCAATCATCATGGATGCTGATTTGCAGGATCCTCCCGAATTGATACCCGATATACTGGAACTGCGTGAAAAAGAGAAAGCAAACGTTGTGTATTGCGTCAGAAAGTCACGTGGAAAAGAAAGTTTTTTTAAACAAAAATCGGCAAAGTTGTTTTACCGGCTAATCAATAGTATGAGCGAAGTAAAATTCCCGCTTGATACAGGCGATTTCAGATTGATTGACAGGACTATAATGGACAGATTTAACGAACTGCGCGAACATGGCAAATATATTCGCGGGCTGGTAAGCTGGATGGGATTCAGACAAGTGCCGTTCTATTATGAACGGAAAACACGTTTTGCGGGCAAAACGAAATATCCGGTTGGTAAAATGCTAAAATTCGCTTCGAACGCATTGCTTTATTTTTCCAAAAAACCCTTATTGTTTGCAATGGGATTAGGTTTTGTTTCTGTCATCATCGGGCTTGTCCTTGTTGTTTGGTATATATTGGGAAAAATTTTCGGATTTGTTTATACCGAAACAGGTTGGACTTCAATTGTAACAATTGTGGTGTTTTTTGGCGGTATTCAGTTACTTACGATAGGTGTGCTGGGGCAATATATAGGTGTGCTTTTTGATGAAATAAAAGACCGTCCGGAGTACATTATTGAAAAAAAGACAGGATTTTAACATTTTTTTTGTGAAATATTTGTTGTTTTTAAACAAACTTTGTACTTTTGCATCGCTAAATAAGGAAGTGAATATTGTAATAATACAACAATAATATTTTATTCCAGTTATTTTCAAAAAATTATGAAGTTCTTTTGTATAATGTAGATGAAACGGAAAAATAAAGAAGAAGGGAGTGTTTTTAGTACGTCCCTTCCGTCTGAATGATGTTAATAGTGAAAAAATAAATTGGACAAAATCAAAAATATATACACCCGTGGGAATATGCTCGTTGAGATAACGTGTAAGATTTCAGAAATGTCACATTAGGGTAAATGCTTCCAAATGGTAGCATTTACTTTTTTTTTAGTTCCAAATCGCATTGTGCATATCGCCACTTTTCAAAAATTCTTTGTGGAAAGCGAAACACTTGTCAAGATAAAGAGGAGTGTGTCCCGAACCAAGTTTAAGATATTTTTTCAAAAGAGGTTTGTATGACGGTTCAACGCAGTTGTCTATAATTGTTTGAGCGCGTTGAATCGGAGATTTTCCACGCAAGTCTGCAACGCCATGTTCCGTAACCAGTATTTTTACGGAATGTTCGCTATGGTCAACATGAGAAACCATCGGCACGATAGAACTTATTTTTCCGTCCTTTGCCGTTGATGGGGTCGTAAAAATCGACAAATAAGCGGAACGTGTGAAATCGCCGGATCCGCCAATTCCATTCATCATTTTTGTGCCCATAACATGCGTAGAGTTAATATTCCCGAAAATATCGGCTTCGAGCGCTGTATTGATGGCTATGAGTCCCAAGCGACGAGCCACTTCCGGATTATTTGAAATCTCCTGTGGACGAAGCAGCAATTTACTTTTGAAAAAGTCAAATCCGGAATAAATTTTCTTCATTACTTCTAAACTTACCGACAGAGAGCAGCCGCTTGCAAATTTGACTCTGCCTTCTTCCATCAGTTTGATTACGGCGTCTTGAATAACTTCCGTATAAATATTAAACGGCGGTATTTCTTCATTTTCTCCCATGCACCCGAGTACGGCGTTTGCCACATTGCCTACGCCACTCTGAATCGGCAGGAACGAGGCAGGGATATGACCTGTTTTCATTTCTTTAACGAGGAAATCGGAGACATTTTTTCCGATTTTCAGCGTAACATCGTCGAGCGGAGAAAAACTGTTTCCTCCCGGATTGTTATTGGTTTCTACCACGCCAATAATTTTTTCAGGCGCAACTTTTAAGTATGGTGTACCGATACGGTCGGAAGGAGTATAAACCGGTATTTCGCGCCGGGAAGGCGGGTCTGCCGGCTCGTAAATATCGTGCATGCCCTTGATTTCTTTCGGATGGAAACGATTCAATTCAATAATAATTTTGTTTGCCAAACGACAAATAGTCGGCGCTATACCTACGCCTTCCGTCAAAATTATCTCTCCATATTCCGTTACGTCGGCTGCTTCAATTATCGCTATATCAACTTTTCCCAGAAAGCCGTAACGCAATAATTGCGCCAGTTCCGACAAGTGCAAATCAAAATATTGCGCTCCGTTTGCATTTAATAAATTACGCAAGTCTTTGTTTGATTGATAGGGGGTTCTGAATTTGATGGCATTTGCTCTCGACAGTGCGCCGTCAATATGGTCAACAGTCGACGCGCCTGTAAACATGCCTACTCTAAAGGGATTACCCTTTGCATGTTCTTCTTCCGCACGTTTGGCGATTGCCATTGGAACTGTTTTCGGACATCCTGCCGGTGTAAAACCGCTGAATCCGATGTTGTCGTTATCTTTTACATACGAAGCAGCTTCTTCTGCCGTTATTTTTCTTAAAATCATGACTGTTAATTATTTTTTATAAATTATTGATTCTTTCTCATATTAAAAAACGGCTGCAAAGGTAAGAAATCTTTATTAATATCGAAAAATTTCCGTAATTATCCAGCAATTCAGAAAGGGATAAATAAAATCGGAGAATCATAAAGAGGTAACAAAAAAGCAAAAGCATCCCCCTATACGCAAGTTATCGTATTCACTAAAATCAACCACGAAAACAATTATATCAGTATTCTACCTCC
>JAITJX010000188.1 GCA_031278765.1 Tannerella sp.
AAAGGGAAAAATACGCCTCAAAACAGGCGAAAATCGTCTCTTTTATCCGAAATTTTGGTTTTTGTCGTAGTTGTTTACGCAAAATACGAATTCACTCTTCGACAGGAATATTTTTACTCCGAAAATCTCAAACTTGCTGCATAACTTAAAAAAAGGGCTGCCTCGCTTTTGAGACAACCTCATTGAAAGGAAGTATGATTCATTATTTCTATTGATATGTATCTCCTGCGGAGAATCCATGCGTTGATTTTTAGCCAGAAAATATTTTTCTTATCCCGAACTCAGGTTATTAATTACCCATATAAAACGAATAACCGTACAAAGAGCATTTTTTTCTCAAGGAAAAAACTTTTTTCTCAAGAAAAAAAGTTTTCCACCCCGAAAACAGGTCTTCCACTAAGGAAAAAGAGTCTTCCGAGAGGGCAAAAAAGTCTCTTTCTCAAGAAAAAAAGTGTCTTTGCGAACCCGCGGGGTGAAGCAATCCGGAAAAAAAACGTATGGGGATGGATTGCTTCGTCGCTGCGCTTCTCGCAAAGAACTGTGATTATGCCTGAACTTTGATTCTTTTGATTTTATTGATTATTCTGATACGGGCGAATCAAAAGAATCAGAGCTCGGACATCAAGAATAAACAACAAAAATTCGGAAAACCAAAAAAACAAAGAAAGTGTAAAAAAAATTAATTTTACTTTTTTCATCGATGTCTGGGTAAATTCATTTGGTTTATGGTTGTCTTTTTTCCATAAATTTTGCAAACATTATTATTCGTCTGTGCTGTAATGTCGAAATTTTATGTATATTTGTAGGCATTTTAAAAAAGAATATATGAATAAATTAATTTTACTTTTATCAGTAATGATGTTGCTATCTGCAACAAGTTTTACACAGAAGGGAAGGGTGAGAAAAACGCTGGCTGGCGGTCAGGTTTACCTGCCAACGACGGTTTACCGGGTGTTGGCCGATGGCAGCAGGCAGAAAATCGAGTATACGTATAACGAGTTCGGACATACCGTTTCCGAGAAATGGAGTGTTGAGCAGAATGGAACGTATGTGGTGAACAGGGAAATTATCAGAACGTATCACCGTTTGCCGAACGGCGAGTTTGTGCTGCTGCTGGAAGAAGGCAACATGTTCTGGCTGGAAGGCATGAAAGGACGCCATTCCTTTGTTTATGACGAAAAAGGCATGGAGTTATTGGACAGGTACGAGACTTATGAATCCGGCGAGTGGAAAGTGTACCGCTCTCGCGAAGCGGTGCTGAACGAAAACGGTATCCGGACGGCTATCCGCACGTTCAACATCAAAACGAGAGAGATGGAAGTCGATCCGAACTATACCTTCGACAAGCGGGGACGCACGACGCAGGCTACCGATTACGGTAATACATATACTTATACATGGGACGATAACGACCGGCTGACGGGATTCACAAGCTCGCAAGAAGGGAGGTTTCATAACATGGAAATCACGGTAAACGAAGAGTATTTCAATCCGTACATGCTGAATCCGCTGTTAGACCGGAGCAGGCCGGTGGAGGATGATTATGCGTGGAACGACTATACGCTGCACGAATGGCTGTTCAGTGCGGACGGCGAGCGGATGACTGTGCGGGCGATCGAAGACAAGACGAACGGAGAGGCGACGCAGAGCGTCTTCGTCGGAGATGTGGAGATGATAAAAACCGTATATAAAAAGGATGTCAACGGGGGCTATTCTGTCACTACAACAGAGCTTTCCGAAGGAGGCACGTATACGTACGAGCAAAGACGTATATATAACGAATACGGCGCAGTGATAAGGGATTACAATATGGAAAACGACACGGGCAACGGCTATCACCGGGAAAGCCTGTGGGTCTACGAACGAACCTGCGACGCGGAAGGACGTCCGGTGCGGACAACGAACGTGTACAACGGAGAAACGCAGTACACGGAAACATACGACTCATGGAGCGTTGTGACGCCTTTGGGCACAGAGGCGCTGCCTGCATTACCGACCGTCAGGGTATATCCGAATCCTGCGGTCGATGTGATAGTGATAGACGGTGCGCCGGCCGGCTCGACGCTTGCGGTGTTCGACCTGTCGGGGCGTATCATCTTCCGTCGGGCAAATATCGGCGACAGAGAAATCGTTTCCGTCGCTTCCTGGTCCGGAGGGCTATATCTTGTGGCTGTGCAGACGCAGAATGGTACAGTTACCAATAAAATAGTGAAAAAATAGTGGAAGTGCATCCTCTTATTCATTATTTGAAAATTTTATTGATTTCAGGATTTTTCATATCTTTGCTATGATACAAGAGATAAATATTGAGTGATAATTTTTTGATTTTTAAAACTATGAAGAAGATTTTTTTATCCTTAGCGCTACTTGCATCTTTTATTTTCAGCGCACAGGCGCAATTTGACGGTTTTCATACATTTGAACAGGGGAGCAGTCTCATTGGCGTCAATGTCGGAGTAAAGTTGATAAGCGACAAACATACTGCTGTTTCCGCTTTCTACGAATACGGACTTTCAAAACTTTTCGTTGATAAATGTACGTTTGGAGGCGGCATTTTTGGGGGTTATTACAGCGATAAACTTCGCGAAAAAAAATTGAAGATTTATACCGCAGGCGTACGCGCCAACGTTCATTATCAATTTATTGACAGGCTTGATACGTATGTCGGCATAGCGCCTAACTTCAATATCCAAACAGACAATACTGCGAAAGATGAAGCCGAATTTGCCTGCCATTTTCATGTTGGCGGTCGTTACTATTTAAACAATTGGCTGGGTCTCTTTGCTGAAATAAGCACCGGTTTTAATAATTTCAGCGGCGGCGTTTCGGTGAGGTTCTAAATATTCTTTTTTTATTCATTTAACGTATGTCCGCAAGATTTTTTCGTTAGTTGAAATTACCTCCGTATGTCTTCTGCTCTGTTGAATTGTTTGCAGCCGCACAGATATTTATCTATCAATCGCGGTAGCGGAAAATTTGCAATGTCGGAATGTTTTATTTTGATATATTGTTTCTCAAGCGCTTTTGAAGATGGGGCAATTTCTATTTCAATGAATTGCGCAAAAATTTTCCGATGTGTCAATATGTGTTTATATGTTGCTGAAAAATTATTGACAAATATTTTTTCTACATCTCTCAATAAATTTTTAACTTGTTCATTTTCGAGAAATTCATTTTTTGAGAAAAGTTTCCCGCTTTCTATTAACGGAAAATCATACAATCCGCGCCAGATATCTTTTTCAATGCGTTTTTTGATGAAAATGTTTTCTTTTTCATTAATAATAATATAGTTAAAGAAACGTTCCACTACTTTGGTTTTCTTTGCTTTCACCGGTAAACTGTCGACTGTTTTCTTTGCAAATGCCTGACAGTGATCTTGTAATACACAATTATTACAGTCGGGTGAAACCGGAACGCATAACAGCGCCCCAAATTCCATTATTGACTGATTGTGAGCAGATGGAGAATGTTTATCTAAAATTTCTGCGGCTAAGTTTGCAAAAATTTTCTGTCCTTCCGCAGTGTCAATCGGGGCAGATTCGTCGAAGAGGCGCGCAAGTACGCGGTAAACATTTCCATCGACTGCCGCGACAGGTTGATTATAAGCAAAAGAACAAACCGCTGCGGCTGTATAAACGCCCACTCCTTTCAGTTTCAGTACATCACTGAAGGTGTCAGGAAATATTCCGCCGAAATATTCAACGATTTGACGTGCGGCAAAATGCAGATTCCTTGCCCGTG
Organism: Tannerella sp.; assembly: GCA_031278765.1. Lineage (GTDB taxonomy): Bacteria > Bacteroidota > Bacteroidia > Bacteroidales > Tannerellaceae > Tannerella. Next base: position 3,742 of record JAITJX010000188.1, read on the forward strand.
AATAATAGCCTAATCCCTGCCAAAAACGCAAAACTTCCGTTTCGTCTGCTGTGGCAAGCGTCTTTATGTCCGGAAAACGCTCAATAAAGCGCAAATAATAATCGTAACCCTGATTGACCCGTGTTTGTTGAAGAATGATTTCGGAAATCCAGATTTTATAGGGATCTTTTGTTTCGCGCCAAGGCAATTCCCGATGATTTTCAACAAACCATTTTTGCATATTTCGTGAGTAAATTTGCAAACTTTCAGGCATGGAAAAAAGTTATAAAATCGACTTGATGTCGTTCTCAAAAGAGTCCATCGAATCTATGCGCTTGAACATAACTCCTTTCTTATTCAACAAGAATAAGGCAGGTAATTGCCGCACGTTATACATTGCGGCTATTGATGAATAAATAGACTGCGGGTCGCGCACGCATACCCAGGGGAAACGGTAAACGGCATTTTTCCAGAAATTTTCGTCATTATCCAATGAAATTTGATAGATTTGAAATCCACTGTTTTTGTATTTCTCATACAGTTCGTTCAAAATCACGTTGAATTGCAGCGACCAGTTAGTTTGATGTGCCGTAAAATTTACCAGTACGGTTTTATTTTTTGCCACATCGCTCAATTTAATCATATTACCATTAATATCAGGAAGTTCAATGTCAATAAAATCTACTTCTTTTACTTTATGAATATCATAAGAGATATTTCGCTCGCCCCGTGTAACTTTCAGCGATTGCAACGCCAGGTTTTCAAGTTGTTTGGTGCGCTGGTTTTTAGGATAAAAAGCCAGATAGCTTGTTGCAACCACCGCATAAGCCTTCGAATCGTTCTTGTCATATAAATCGAAGAACCAAAGCCCGTCGATTTGTTGAAACAACGCAAAATAAGCGGCCGGCGACATCGGCGCTCCGAAAATATATTTCTTTGCAATTTCTTTATAGGATTTCACTGCTTTCATCACGCTATTCTGATACGTTGTGTCGGGTATGAGTTTCATTCCAAAACTTTCTCTGAGTTTGTGAATTTCATGATTGGCATCCAATTGTGCAAGCGCGATTTCTTTGATTGCCTTTGAATTTTCCGAGCCTTCAACCGTATATGACGTGGCAAAAGTGTTGGCATCCGCCATGAATGTAATGGTTTCGGTCGAATCAACCGAAAAGTGAATCAGATGATTTTTAAGCCTTAGCCGGTAAAAATCAGGATATTCGGGGCGTTTATGTTTGAAAGTGAATTTACCATCCTGTTTTAACTTTACGGAATCAAGCGTTGTTGTTCCCCCTAATCCCGAATATTCAAGATACACTGTTTGGTCTATGGCGCCTGCGACTACGCCTTGCACGGTGAAGTTTGAAAAGTCCTTGCAACTGACCAGTATTAATAACATTGAGCATGTTATTAATAAAGCCGATTTGAATCTGTTATTAATCATTTTTAAGATATATTTCTAAATTTTATATTTTTTTGCAAAGATACTATAAAAATCGTATATTGCTATAAAAGTAAGAAAAAATCGTACATTTCCCCTATAAATTCCTTCAAAGATCGTAATAAACATAGTATCGCCTTATGTTGCGATTTTCCCCTGCGAGTTTGGTCTGTCTGCTGTTTCAGACAGGCATTAACTC